>JAWVFZ010000067.1:0-3032 GCA_033855555.1 Solirubrobacteraceae bacterium | reverse complement strand
GGCCGACGGGACTCCGAATGCCGCGAGCACTGCGGCGATGAGCGCCAGGCGCCGCCTCACCGCGCGCCCGCGCCCTACTGCTTCTTGGCGCGCCGCTTGAGCGTCACGTGCTTGGTCGCCACGAGGGGCTTACCGCCGACCGCGGTGAACGTCCCACGGATCGTCAGCTTGACCGGGCGCCCGCGGCGCAGCAGTTTCTTGCCGGCCTTCGTGAGACGCACCTTCACCTTGCCGACACCGGGCGTACTCCGGGTCAGCGACCCCTTCGCAACAGTGGTTGATTTCGCCGCGGCAGCCGCATGGCCCGGCGCATTGGCCAGCCACACGTAGCCCATCGTGCCGGCCGCGAGGAACGTGGTCGGTACTGTCGCCCCGCCGGCATTCAGCACCTTTGCCGCACCGAGCGTCACGAGGAGCTTGGACTGCGTACCGAGTGAGGAGGTCACGCCGGCCATCAGCTGAGCCTTCGTCGGGGGTAGCGGGGGCGCAGGCGGGGCCGGCGGGGCCGGCGGGGCCGGCGGGTCGGGCGGAACCGGACACGCAGCGACCTTTATCGCGGTGGACGAGTCGGTGGACACGTCGCCGGTGATCGACGAGACGTATGCGGAGACACGATCGCCTACGAGCAGCGGTGTGTCGACCGTCGCGAGGAATCCTCCGGCGGTGCGGAACATCGTGACCTTGTGGTGCGTGCCCGACCCGTTGGCCGGCGTGAACGCGGATCCGCTCAGCGCGCCCGGCCCCGCCGTCCCGGTGAACCGGGTGGCTCCCGCGCATGCGTCCGCGGCGATCGTCGGTGTGCCGTCGTAGACGAACGTCGCCACCCGCACGTGGTTGCGCAACAGCACCGCCTGGTCACCGGCCTGCAGAGACCCGGCCGCAAGCCAGATCTGCGGGTACTGGTCGGCGTTACTGGCGATCAAGCTCCCGTTGCGCACGAGCTGGACCTCTTGCGGGTCGGCACTGCCCCAGCCGCTGGCATCGAATGCCGAGACGTACACCTCATCGGGCGTCGAGTAGAAGCTTCCGTAGTAGTTGGGATACGTCGCGAACGCAGGCGCAGCGAACGCGGTGAGCGCGCAAACGCACGCGCCGAGGAGAAGTGTCGTCCGCAACGCAGCCGTGCGCGCGGGACGACGAGGGTGCCCGAACAAAGGAATCCTTCCGCTGGAGAGATGGTGCTCGCGCACCGTGGACCTGAGCGCGGCGACCGTAGCACCACAATCAGGTCGAATCCAGGAGATGGTCAGCGGGTAGCCCAGCCGCATGACCCACGATCCAGATGAAGGCGCCGACCGCGTCGGCCACGGCGAGGCTTCCCTCGGCGACGCCCAGGCCGACAACCCGCCGGACGACCCGGACATGATCCGCGAGGACGCCGTCCCTGCCGACACCGACGTGGAGTACGAGGGCGAGGGCACGCCACCGCCCGACCAGCGCGACAACGAGGATCCCGCGCCGAACGCGCCCTAGGAGGACGTCGACGCCGCGAGACTGACGAAACCTCCACCTGTCGGAGGCTTCGTCACTGTCGAGACATCCGGGGCCCAGCCGGGAGGCGGGGCCGTGTGACCTTCGCCGTTACCCGGCTTCGAGCACGGCGCGCAGCCGCCCGACCGCGTCGTCGATCTCCGCCTCGCCGACGACGAGCGGCGGCAGCAGCCGGATCGTCGCGGGGCCGGTGGCGTTCACGATGAGGCGCTGCTCGAAGAGCGCGCGGCGCACGAGCGCCGGCGCGTCGCCGTCGACGTCGATCGCGTTCATGAGGCCAAGGCCGCGCACGGCGCGCACGCGGGGCAGCTCGCCCAGTGCCGCGCGCATCCGCTCGCCCAGCTCGACGACGCGGCGCAACAGCGCCTCGTCGGTGAGCACCTCGAGCGCCGCGTTCGCGGCCGCCGCCACGACCGCGCCGCCGGCGAAGGTCGAGCCGTGGTCGCCCGGGGCGAGCACGTCGCGCAACCGCGGGCCGGCGACGAGCGCCCCGATCGGCAAACCGCCGCCCAGCGCCTTGGCGGTCGTCAGCGCGTCGGGCACGACGTCCGGCCACTGGTGCGCCCACACCTTGCCGGTCCGGCCCAGGCCGCACTGGATCTCGTCGAAGATCAGGGCCGCGCCGTGGCGATCGCAGGCCTCGCGGCAGGCCCGCAGGACTTCGTCGGAGAGGATGTGGACCCCGGTCTCCCCCTGCACTGGCTCGAGCAGCACACACGCCGTGCGGTCGTCGACGGAGTCTGCGATCGCCTCGGGGTCCAATGCGCGGAACCCCGGCACCAGCGGGGCGAACGGCGCCTGCTTGCTCTCCTGCGGCGTGGCGCTCAGCGCACCGTAGGTGCGTCCGTGGAAGGCGCCGCGCGCTGTGATGACGTCGCCGCCCTGCTTGGCCTTGCGGGCGAGCTTCAGCGCCGCCTCGACGGCCTCGGCGCCGGAGTTCGTGAAGAAGACGCCCCCGCCCAGCGCGATCTCGCCAAGCCGCGCGGCCAGGCGCTCCATCGGCTCGGTATAGAAGAGGTTGCCGACGTGCATCAGCTTCCCCGCCTGCTCGCGCACCGCCGCGACCACGGCCGGATGGCAGTGACCGACCGACGAGACGCTGATGCCGCACAGGAAGTCCAGGTATTCGTTGCCGGCGTCGTCCCACAAGCGGGCGCCCTCGCCGCGCTGGAAGCGCACGTCGTAGCGCGCGTAGGTGTTGAGGAGGCTCACTGCCGGATCTTGGTGCCGACGCCGGCGTCGGTGAACAGCTCGAGCAGCAGCGAGTGCGGCTCGCGGCCGTCGACGATGTGGGCGAAGGTGACCCCGCCGTGGAGCGCGTCGACGCACGCCTGCAGCTTCGGGCGCATCCCGCCCGCAACGCCGTCCAGCGCGTCGACGACATCGGCGGCGGTCGCCTCGCTGACGACGCTCCCCGCGTCGGCCGGATCGCGCAGCCAGCCCTCGACGTCGGTCAGGAACATCACCTTGTAGGCGCCCATCGCGCGCGCCACCGCGCCCGCTGCCTCGTCGGCGTTGACGTTGTGCGAATGGCCGTCGCG
>JAWVFZ010000066.1:0-2917 GCA_033855555.1 Solirubrobacteraceae bacterium | reverse complement strand
GGCGCTTGTGCTTGCAGCTGGTCTTCTTCTTCTTCTTCTTCTTCTTCTTGTGGGGCTTGGTCTGCTCGGTCGGGGCGGAGCCGGTGTCCGATCCGGAGACCGGGGGCGAGCCCTGCCCGTTGGACGGCGGTGGCGAAGAGCCGCCGCCGCCAGGGTTGCCGCCGCCGCCCGGGTTGCCGCCGCCGGGATTACCGCCGCCGCCCGGGTCGCCACCGCCGGTACCCGGGTCACCACCGCCGGTACCCGGGTCACCACCGCCATCGCCGCCCGTAGGGCCGGTGAACGTCCGGTCGGCGACGGTGGCCAGCAGCGGCTTCTCGAAGCCGCGGCCGTACTGCTCGCCGGCGGTCGCGCCCTGCTGGCCGGGCAGCATGACCATCCGCCAGTCGGCGACGATCTCGGTCAGCGGCACGGTCTGGCGCGCGTTGTCGGAGTCGACCAGGAACAGCAGGTGCATGCCGTGGGTGCCGATCGAGCCCTGGTAGAAGTGGTCGCTTGCGGCGGGATCGACGTCGGTCGTGTGCCAGCAGCGCCGCGGCGTGCCGTCGGCCGCGACAGCCGGCTCATCGCCGGAGCGCAGATGCAGCTTCGGGCCGGGATCCGAGCCCGTGCCGTCGTCGAAGCACGAGTCGTCGCGGTAGTAGGGCACGGCGGTCAGCGACTGCACGGCGCCGCCGGGCGTGAGGTCGGTGACCTCTGAGGAGATCCGGTCGACCACCGACCCATAGGGCCCGGCGGTCACGCCCCAGTCCAGCATGACGTTGGGCTGGCTGAACAGCGGATCGGACGGGTCGGCGCTCAGGTGGTAGGGCGCCTGGCAGCCCATGAACTGCGCGTAGAGCGTGCGGTAGGTCTGGTCGATCTGACCGGTGTCGTTGCCGTCGTAGCGCGGGTTGCAGGGATCGTCGAGATTGCCGAACGCCTCGTCGTTGCGCCCGTCGATGTTCACCCCGACCGGGTTCTTGGAGTTGAAGAACTTCGTCATCCGCCCGGCGTTGAAGTCCCACTGCGCGTAGATGCCGTCCAGCGGCGGGATCACGTGCACGCGCAGCCAGGTCTTCTGGTGCATCTCGTCGCGGTAGAACGTCTCGCGGCGGATGACGTTCGTGCCGGAGTCCGCGCCCCAGGTCTCGCGGATCGTGCGCACCGGGCCGGACTTCTCGCCCAGCAGCGTCGACGAACCGCCCCAGTTGGTGTCCTCCTCCTCGTAGCCGCAGCACGGCGTCTCCGAGGCGGGGTCCTGCGCGAACGCGCGCGCCTTCCAGCGGTCGACCACGTCCGGGCCGTACGGGCTCGCGGCGTCGGGCTTGATGCGCAGGTCATTCATCAGCCAGCGCCCGTCGTAGCGGAAGCGGTAGCGATCGGTCGTGATGGTGGCGGTGTCGAGCGGGCGCCTGCGGCCCGTCTTCGGCGTGCCGTCGTCGTTGCGCACGATCTGGCCGTCCGGAGTGCAGTAGACGCCCTGCGCGGCGTTGCCGTAGTCGGAGTAGGACGACTGCGAGAAGACGAACGTGTCTGCGTGGGCGTCGCGCGCGTAGTGGACGTAGCCGTTGGCGGCGTCGAAGGCGGGCGCGGGGCCGTTGGTGCCGGCCCGCATCACGTAGACGAAGCTGCGCGCCGCGGTCTGGGAATCCACGACCTGAATCTGCTTGACGGCGTCGATGCCCGGCGGGACCGTCGCCCAGTTCGGCGCCTGTGGCCCCGCATCGGCGGCCATGAACGCGACCTCGTCGTTGCTGTCCAGGCCCTTGACCGGATCCTTCATCGCGGGCCCGGTCGCGACCGCCTTGCACGGGTCGGACGGGTCGCTCTGCGTGTAGCGAAAGCCCTCGCGATCGAAGGCGTAGGTCGTGTGCTGGTCCTGCCCCGAATAGATGGAGAAGCCGGACGCCTCGTTGCTGAGATAGCGCGTGAACGCCTCGTCGACCTGGAACGGGATCTGGACGAACGACTTCGCGCCCTCGTCCCAGCGGTAGCCGAGCAGCTTCGAGACCGGCGTGCCCTGAACGGCGTCGCTGGACGTGTCGACCGCCGGATCGGCGTACTCGTTGTGGTCGCACGTGTTGGTGTCGGTGCCCGGCGGGCAGTCGACCAGGTCCATCAGCGGCGGCTGCACCGTCTGGTTGGCAGGCACCGACCACGTGCCGAACACCGTGCCCTTCAGCACGATCGGCTCGGTGTCGTGCTTGGCCGTGACGGTCAGGTCAGGCAGGCCGCCGGGCGGCAGGCCGCCCGGCAGTTGCGCCTGTGCCGGTCCGGCGAGCGCGAGCATCGTGCCCGCTGTGAGGATGAGCTTCCGGGTCATCGTTCAACCCGAACGCTTGCGGCGCGCGGAACTTGCGGCTAGTCCTCATGGTCGGCGAGTTGGATGGGACGTTGTCGGCGCTATTCGCCGACGACGTCCCACTCACCGAAAGTCGCGCGTTACTCCGCGGCCTTGATGACCGCGATCGGGGCGCCCGACTGGATCGGCTCGCCCTCCTTGACCGAGAGCGTCTCGATCACGCCCGCCTTGTGGGCGGTGATCTCGTTCTCCATCTTCATCGCCTCGATGATGCAGATGAGCTGACCCTCCTCGACGGTCTGGCCCTGCTCGACGAGCACCTTCCACATGTTGCCCTGCAGCGGGGAGAGGAGCTCGTCCGCGCCCCCGCCGGCGCTCTTCTTGCGCTCCCCGCGCTTGGGCGCGGCGCGGCCTGCGCCGGCTGCCGGAGCCGCGCCGTTCACGCCGCCTCCGGCGAACGCGGGGCCGATCACCTTCACGTCGAAGCGCTTACCGGACACCTCGACGGTGTAGGCCTGCTCGACGGTCGGCTCTTCGTCCTCCGCAATCTTCGCGGGCGCGTCGAATGCGAGCGTCTTCAGCCACGCCTTGTCCTCCATCAGGTCGCGGCACGTCTCGCCGTTGGCCCACTGC
>JAWVFZ010000065.1:0-6071 GCA_033855555.1 Solirubrobacteraceae bacterium | reverse complement strand
GGAGTCCGAGTGGTTCAAGGGCGGCTGGGAGCGGATGGCGTGCGAGCTCGAGCTGGGCCCGCTCGACGCCACCGACGCGCAGCGTCTGTGCGCCGCGCACGGGCTGAGCGATGCGAAGCGCTGCGAGGAGCTCGTCGCGTGGTCGGAGGGCTCGCCGCTGGCGCTGTCGCTCGCGGCGTCGAGCGCCGCGGCGGGCGGCAACGAGTGGCCGTCGGGCCGTGCCGCCGACGACCCGAACATCGTGCGGGCGATCATCCGCCGCCTGGCGCAGACCGAGCTCGACGGCGGCAACCTTGACGTCGCCGCCGTCGCGGCGCTCGCGCGCTGCGTCAACGCGCGGATGCTGCGCGACGTGCTGCCCGGCGTGGATCCGGAGGAGGCCGAGGCCTGGTTGCGCTCGCGCTCGTTCGCCGAGCCCCTGCGCGACGGCGTCACGCTCCACGATCTCGTGCGCCACGCCATCCGCTCGGACCTGCGCCGTCGCGATCCCGAGCACGAGCGCGAGCTGCGCCGGCGGATCGCCGACCACCTCCATGCCCGCGCACTGCAGGGCGAGCCGCGCCTGGTCGTCGACCTTGCGGACCTGCTCGAGAACCCGGCGCTGCGCTGGGGCTTCGGCGCCGACGGCAGCGTCCGCTACCGCGTCGACGAGGTCCGCGAGGGCGACACGGTCGCCGCCGCCCCGCAGGTCACCGCGCGCTCGAACAACGGCGGCGCGTGGTGGAAGCTGACCGAGCCGTTCTTCCTGCAGGCGCCCGACCGCGTCTGCGTCGTGCGCGATCCCGAGGAGAACCTCTGCGGCTTCTGCGTCAGCGTGTCGCCGCACGACGCGCCGGCGATCGCCGAGAGCGATCCCCTGTTCGGCCCGTGGCTGGCGCACGCGCGCAGCGAGCACGCACATGGCGAGGCGCTCCTGTGGCGCGACTCGATCGACCTGACATCGGGCGACGAGGGCGACATGAGCTCGCCGGTTCTCGCGCTGTTGAACACCGCCGCCGTGCTGCGCTCGGGCCTGACGAACCCGCGCTTCGCCTACCTGCCGATCCACCGCCAGAACAAGGTCGCGATGGAGTTCGTGCGCACCCTCGGCGCGCAGCATCTCGCGGAGCTCGACCTGACACTCGATGACCACGTGACCGAGTGCCACGTCGTGGACTTCGGCCCCGGCGGCATCCTCGCCGCGCAGCGCGCGATGGTGTACGCCGAGCTGGGCATGACGCCGCCCGACGACGCGAAGCACGCGCCCGCGGAAGGCGAGAGCCAAGACGAGATCACGGCCGATGCGATCCGCGATGCGCTGCGCTCGCTCGACAACCCGCTCGAGCTCTCGGGCTCGCCGCTGGCGACGGGATCCACGCCGGAGGAGCGCGCGGCGTCGGTGCGGGCGCTGATCGGCGAGGCGACCGCGAACGCCTTCGGAGACGCCGCCGACGAGCAGCTGCTGCAGCGGATCGTGGAGCGTGGGTACCTCGACCCCGCCGCCTCGCACGAGTCGGCGGCGCTGGAGCTGAACGTCAGCCGCGCGACGTACTTCCGCCGCCTGCGGGTGGCCTCGCAGCGTGTCGCCGACTACGTGCTTGCAAGCCGTGCAACGACCTGAGCCGCGCGCTTAGACTGCCACGCACAGGGATGTGGTTCGAAGCACGCAGCAGCACGGAGATCGAGACGGGCCCGAGTGGACGCGTCGTGCGCGTCGGTGGCCGGGCTCGCGCGGAAGCCAACGTCGAGGTTGCGCCTCCCCTCCTGCTGGCCGGCGGCCATCGGATCGCTGCGCACGAGCTGCTCCCGCTTCGCCTCGGCCCCGCGTGGACGCCGTTCGCCCTGACCTACGCGGTGCCGGTGGACGTGCCGCGCGAGGGCTGGCTGCTCGAGGTACCCCCTCCCCCGGACCCGTCGCTGGCTGCCGCCTTCCACGCGCTCGAGGCGATCGAGGCCGTCCACGCCCGCATCGACTCGCTCGAGGCGAAGCTCGCGCGCGTCCAGCGATCCGACGCGCCGAGCGCTTCGCTGCTCGAGCTGTATTAACGCGGGGTGACGGATCGCGCCGTCCGTCGTAGCCTCGTCTTAGTCAATCGAGGGAGACGAGAGACATGCCGAAGGTCTCGAGGGAGAGCGCGCAGGTCGATGACCACGGCGCGGTGGAGGACCGGCACGGGGAGCTCGACGGGTACACGATCAACTTCGTCTCGTTTCGCGAGGACATCGACGGGACGCCGATGCTGAAGGGGTTGCCCGATGACCGCTGTCAGTGCCCGCACTGGGGATACGTGGTCAAGGGCAGATTGACCTTCCGCTTCGCAGACCGTGACGAGGTGTTCGAGGCCGGCGATGCCTTCTACCTGCCACCCGGTCACATTCCGTTGGCCGATGCCGGTAGCGAGTACGTCCAGTTCAGTCCGACGGATGAGCTGAAGGCGACCGAGGCGGCCATGATGAAGAACATGCAGGCGATGCAGGGCGCCTGACCACAACGAGAAGCGCCCCCAAGGTTCGGGGGCGCTCTGACACGACGCTCGGAGCCCTATTGGGCGCCGGCCGCAGCAGTCTCCGGAAGGCCCAGCGCGCGCTGCGCGTCGACCTCGAAGTACTCGTTCTCGCTGGCGCCGGCGGTTGCGGGGTCGAGGTAGTCGCGGAGCGTCTCGACCGAGCCCGACTCCCATAGGCAGACGGCTACCGACCTGTCCTGGGAAGGGAAGAACTGCTGTCCCTGGACGCCGGCCGGCCCGCCGCCGGCAACCTCCTCAGCGCTTATCGAGAAGAACTTCTCCGGATCGGTGATCCGGTGCTGCACGACGACCTGCATGGTCATCACCTCCGCTGAGTTGTTCGCTTCGACTGTACGCCCGGTATCGCGGCGGATGCAAGGTGATCGTTAACGGTCCTTGATGCGGGCCAATAGCGTCTCCGAACATGAGAGCGACAGAAGCAGAGACGATCGCCGTCGGCGCCATGGGCATCCGATTCCACGTCGAGCCCGAGGACTCCAACGCGAGCATCAGCGTGTTCGAGTGCGATATCCCGGCCGAGGCCAGGATGCCGGCGCCCCACAGCCACGACGCGTTCGAGGAGACCATCTACGGACTGCGCGGCGTCGCGACGTTCACGGTCGGCGGCGAGACGATCGAGATCGGGCCCGGCGACTCGGTGTGCATCCCGCGCGGCGTCATCCACGGCTTCGCCAATCACGGCAGCGCCGACGCGACGTTCCTCGCGATGACCAGCCCGGGCGTCTTCGGCCCCTCCTACTTCCACGAGATCGGGGAAGTCCTGGCCGTCTCTGCGGGCGGGCCGCCGGATTTCGCCGCAATCGCGGAGGTCATGCGCCGCCACGGCCTCACGCCTGCCCCGCCGAGCACCGCCTGAGCGCCGCTGCGCCACGGGCTTCAGCACGATCGACGAGCGGGGGAGCCGGGATTCGAACCCGGATTCATGGTTTTGGAGACCACGCGCATAGCCGTTAACTCACTCCCCCAGGAGTGGCGGCCAATCATAGGGCGGCGTGATTCAGGCAGCCCGGCGCTTGCGCGCCTGGGCCGACGCGCGCTTGCGCGTCTGCGCCGGTGCGCCGCGGCGCGCTCCGCGCTTGTGCCACGTACGGCCCGGCAAGGCCGCGTCGATGTCGCGCAGCTCGCGCAGCGTGAGCGCCGTGGACTTCGCGGCGGTCTCGGTCACGGCGACGCGGCGGCGGCCGGACATCATGTTGAGTCCCATGACCTTCAGGTCCTCGGCGCCGGGCTGGAGGATCAGGACCTCGGTTCCCTCCTCGCGCAGCTTGCGCGCCTCATGGCCGAGCCGCCGGCCGGCAAGCCCGCGCATAAAGGCGCCGATGCGGTCCCCCGGCGACCCGCCGGAGACCTGGGCCAGGGAGGACATCGGGCTCAGGCAGATCGCGAGGTCGAGATCGCGGCCGCACAACAGGTCGAGGTTCGACGGCGAGCAGATGCCGCCGTCGACGTAGCGGCGGCCGTCGATGGTGACGGGGTGGTAGAAGGCCGGGATTGCGCAGCTGGCGGCCACGGCCTCGCTCACACGGGCGGCGGGGGCATCCTCGCGCCCGAACGCGACACGCTGGCCGGTCGAGTAGTCCGCTGCGACCGCCGCGTAGGCCGGATGGTCAGGCCAGTCGCCTGGGATGAACGTCTCGACCAGATCGCTGATCGGATCCGTACGCACGAATCCGCGCGGCAGCCAGCCGGTCAGCACTGCGGCGGGCGAATAGCTGAGGGGTCGGCGCAACGTCGACAGCGCAAGGCGCCAGGAGCCGGGGCCGATCGGCGGAAGCGCGCGGGCCAGCCGGTAGCCCGTCCCGTCGGGGCGCGCACCGTCCTGTTCGAGCGCCTTGGCGAGCGCGACCGCGTCCTGCATGCTCGTCGGCTGCCGGCCGGCCCGGTGGGCGGCCTCGGCGATGGCGTCGACCTCCCGGCCCGCCACGTAATCCGCCATGTACTCGGCGGGCATTCCTGCGGCGGCCAGTGCCCCGACCACCGAGCCCGCAGACGTCCCGACGATCGCGTCTGCCTCGCTCGGCTCCCACCCCGTTTGGTCCTGGAGCGCTTCGAGCGCACCGATCAGCCAAGAGGCTCCTACGAGTCCGCCGGCGCCGAGTGCAAGTCCTACACGCATAAGTCAAGGCTACCCGGCTCGACAGCGCGTCAAGCGCCGCCGGGGCTCTCGGGAGATACCGCTACTGGCCTTGAAAAGAGTTCTGGTTAACCCCTAAGCGCCTGCAAACGGCACTTTTCTGCTTCTAGCGGTGAATGCTGAAACCACGCCTCGCGGGGGCCCTGTCCGGGAGAAGGTGCGCGGCGACCGGCACGTCGCCGGCTTTGGCGCGAGGAGCTGTCGGCGGCGCTGTCGCGACAGTCCTCACCCGGCTGAACCTGCCATGCGGGCGGAGGGACTCGAACCCCCACGGCTCTCACCACCAGGACCTAAACCTGGCGCGTCTACCAGTTCCGCCACGCCCGCGAGATGCGCAACCTTCGCGCGCAACCCCGCCGGAATGTATCGTCCGCGCGGGGATGGCTGAGCGAGACCCGAACGTCAAGATCGAGCACCCGAACCGGGACAAGGCGTCGAGCAAGGCGACGAAGGCGGCCGTCCTGCTCCTGCTCGTCGCTTCGGCGGTGCTCGTCGGCATCGTCACGGTGGGTGGCTGGGCCGCGCTGGAGGGCGCCAAGATCCTCCAGATCGCCTACATCCTCCTGTACGTGGTGATGGCCTACTTCGTCGCGCGATGGAACCGCGGCGTCCTGCCCGTGGCCGCCGCGCTGGCGATCGTCCTGCTGATCTTCGCCGCGGTCGCCGGCCCCGAGTGGTTCACGCGCGACAAGACCGGGTTCAACAACCCCGGCCTCAGCGAGAACGTCCTCGGCCTCGTGACCTTCATGATCGTGCCGGTCCAGGTCTTCCTCATCGCGTTCGCGATGCGGGGCTTCCAGCAGGCCTGGAATGTCGAGGTCGAGCGGTACCCCGACGGTTCCAGCGCTCAGGTCTCCTGACGCCGCTCGCCGCCTAGGATTACCTCCACCAGCCCGGGTGCTGGAACGGTAGACAGGGAGCTCTCAAAAAGCTCTGCCTTTACAGGCGTGTGGGTTCGACTCCCACCCCGGGTACTCGGCTGCGGCCCCTGCTGATCAGACTGCCGCTCTGTCCGTCGCCCCCGCGGCCTTGAGGGCCTCGTCTGTGAGCTCGTGCCGCTCGGGGGTGCCACCGAGCTGGGTCAGGCGTTCGGAGATCGCGGGCGCGGTGTCGAAATGCGCCATCACACCGACTGCCGCCTTACCGGCGTTCAGCTCGACGCTGAGGCGCGCCTTGTCGGCATCGCTGAGCCCCAGGTTCTTGTGGTGAAGCGCGCCCACCGCCACTCCGCCCAGGACCGCCGGGCCCAGGAGCGCCGGGCCGAGGACCGCGATCACGCCGCCGATGGCGGCGCCCTTGCCGGTGCTGTGGGCGCCCACCTTGTCCTGCTTGAGCCTGCCATTGGCATCGAGGACGAGGATGCCGACGGCGTCCCCGTTGGCGATGCCGGACTCCTTCAGCGCCAGTGCCGCGGAGTCGGCGGCCATTTC
>JAWVFZ010000064.1:0-9940 GCA_033855555.1 Solirubrobacteraceae bacterium | reverse complement strand
AGCTCGCCCAAAGCCAGCCCCATCCAGAGGCCGGAGTTGTTGGTGGTGTCGTAGTGCGCGCAGGCCTGCTCGGCCTGCCCGGCGCCGTCCAGCAGCGCCTCGACATCGGCGCCCATCAGGACTGCGGGGACCATCCCGAAGTACGACAGCGCGCTGTAGCGCCCGCCGATGTCGGGGTCGTTGAGGAAGACGCGCCGGAAGCCGTGCTCCTTGGCCAGCGCCTCGAGCCCCGAGCCCGGGTCGGTGATCGCGACGAAGTGCGCGCCGTCGGGCTTGAGCGACCAGAAGTGCTTGAACTGGCTCAGCGTCTCGATCGTCCCGCCCGACTTGCTGGACACGAGGAACAGCGTGCTGTCGAGGTCGATGCTCTCCTCGACAGCCCGGATCGCGGCGGCGTCGGTGGAGTCCAGCACCTGCAGGCGCAGCGCGCCCTCCTGGTCGCCGAACGACCGGCGGATCACCTCGGGCGCCAGCGACGAGCCGCCCATGCCCAGCAGCACGCAGTCGGTCAGGCCGTCGGCGACTGCCTGCGCCGCGAACGCCTGCAGGTCGGGCAGCGCCTCGCGCAGCGTCTCGGCAATCGTCAGCCAGCCGAGCCGGTTGCCGATCTCGGGAGCGCCGTGCTCGCCCCAGAGCGTGTCGTCCTTGGTCCAGATCCGCCGCGCGACGCCGGTGTCGACAGCCGCGCGGGCCCGCGCGGCGAGCGCCGGCTCGAGCTCGTCGGGAAGCCAGGCCTCGATCGTGGCCGGGCGCCCCGTGACGATCGCCTCGCGCTTGGACTCGACGCCGGCCAGCAGCTTCTCCATCGGCGTGACGAAGGCGTCGACGCCCTCCCGCAGCAGCTGGTCGGTGACGTCGGTCATGTCGATGCCTGCGGCGGCCAGCGCCTCGAGGTCTGACGCCGGGTCCTGGTCGGCAGTCGAGGGATGGGCGGGATCCAATACGGAGCGCTCCGCCGCGGCCAGCAGCGTCGCCATCGGCATCGTGTTCACCGTCTCCGGCGCGATGAGGCCGTCGACGTACATCGTGTCGGGGTAGGCGGGGTTCTTCACCCCGGTCGAAGCCCACAGCGGCCGCTGGACCGGCGCGCCCGCCGCCAGCAGCGCGGCGAAGCGCTCGCCGTGGAAGACCTCCTTGAAGCGCTTGTACGCCTCGCGCGCGTTGGCGAGCCCGGCCTTGCCGAGCAGGTCGCTGTTGCCCATGGCTTCCAGGCGCTTGTCGACCTCCGTGTCAACGCGCGAGACGAAGAACGACGCGACCGAATGGACGTCGAGCGAGCGCCCCTCGGCATGGCGGCGCTCCAGCCCCTTGATGAAGGCCTCGCTCACGCGCATGTACTGCTCGACCTTGAACAGCAGCGTGACGTTGATGTTCAGGCCCTCGTAGATCATCTGCTCGATCGCGGGCAGGCCTTCGTCGGTGCCCGGGATCTTGATCATCAGGTTCGGGCGATCGACCCGGCCCCAGTACTCGCGCGCCTGCTCCATCGTGCGCTGCGTGTCGAACGCGAGGTCGGGGTCGACCTCCAGCGAGACGTAGCCGTCGTAGGCGTCGGTCTCGTCGTAGACGGGCCGCAGCACGTCGGCCGCCTCCTGCACGTCCTGGATCGCGATCGCCTGGTAGATCGAGCGTGCGTCGGCCCCCTCCCTGGCGAGCTGCTCGATCTGCTCGTCGTAGTCGTCGGCGCCGAGAATCGCCTTCTCGAAGATCGCCGGGTTGGACGTCTGCCCGCGCAGCGAGTTTTCGCGGACGAGCCGCTCCAGCTCGCCGCCCTGGGTCATCGAGCGGCGGATCTGGTCCAGCCAGATGCTCGTGCCCGCGGCGGTGATGGCCGCGAGGCGTTCGTTCACTGTCGCTCCGGTCGCCATGTCAAGGCCCTCCTAGGTTCGCGTCGAGTCCATCGCGCTCCATCGCGTCCACCTTTCCCAGGCGGCGCACGTGGCGCTCCTCGCCGGTGAATGACGCCGCCGCGAACGCCTGGACGAGCTCGGCGGCGATCGCCGTGCCGACGACGCGCGCGCCGATGCAGAGCACGTTGCAATTGTCGTGGCCGACCATCTGCGCGGCGGTGTAGTGGTCATGGGCCACAGTTGCCCGGATCCCGGGCAGCTTGCACGCGGCCACCGAGACGCCTGCGCCGCTGCCGCAGACGATCACACCGCGCTCCGCCTCGCCGCCGGCGACCGCCCGCCCGACCGACAGCGCGACGTCGGGGTAGTCGTCGGCGGTCCCGAGGTCCAGCGCCTCGTGCCCAGCTGACTGCAGCGCGGTGATGACCGTCTCGCGCAGCGGGACGCCGGCATGGTCGAAGGCACACGCAACCTTCACGCGGACTCCTCTGTCAATGCGAGGAGCGCCGCGCCGCGAACGCCGGCATCGGGCCCATAGCGCGCGATGCGGATCTCGGTCGCCCGGCCCAGGCCGCGGATCGTGAAGTCCTTCGCGACCCGGCGCGCGGGGCGCAGCAGGAGCTCGCCGGCGGCGCTTACGCCCCCGCCGATCACGACGAGCTCGGGATCGAAGCTGTTGATCGCGCCCGCGATCGCGAGCCCGAGCCGCTCGCCGACGATGCGCAGGCACTCGATGCCCGCCTCGTCACCGCGCTCGGCGGCGGCCACCGCCCCGCGACCGTCGCCGAGGCCGCGTTCCACGGCCAGCCCATCCAGGGCGCGGCCCGCTGCGTAGCGCTCCAGCGAGCCGGGCTGGGGGAAGCCCTCCGGTTCGGGCGCGCCGCCGGAGGGGTCGGCGAAGACGATCGTGTGGCCGAACTCGGCGGCCGAGCTGGTTGCGCCGCGGTAGATGCGCCCGCCCAAGACCAGACCCCCGCCGACGCCGGTGCCGACCGTGAACATCACGACCGACTGGGCGAGGACCGCGCCGTCATCGCCGAGCGCCTCGGACAACGCCGCGACCGAGGCGTCGTTGTCGACGTGGACCGGGATCCCCAGGCGCTTGCCGAGGATGTCGCGCAGCGGGACGTGTTGCAGCGGGATGTTGACCGACGACATCGCCATGCCCTTGGCAGCATCGATGACGCTCGGAACGCCGATCCCGACCGCGTCTGCGTCGCCGGCCTCCTGGATCGCCTCGACGAGCTGGTCGACGAGCGCGTCGGGGGAGTCCTTCACGGTCGGGCGCATGCGCACCTCTCCCAGGACGCCGTCCTCGAGGGACGCCACGGCGACCTTGGTGCCGCCGACGTCTACGCCGATTGCCCTGGCCATGGACGCAGCCTTTCACGTCGGGCAACTCGGCTGGGGCTCGCCGCCGTCCGATGACTGATTCCGCGCAGCCGGCACGTCGCCGCATGACACGGGAAGCTATGGACGTGGAGCCGCTCGAGGGCATCGGGGCAGCCGACGCGCATCTGGGGCGCCGCGTGCCGCTGCCGGCCGTGGCGCTGCCGCTCGCCCGCTGGATCGAGATCACGCTGGAGGCAGCCGGCGCGGTTGAGATCGAGTGGAACCTCGACGACACCCGGGGCGGCCCCGGGCGGCTCGCGCTGCTCGTCTCGCTGGAGCCGGTCGAGAGCCAGCTGCCCGACGCAGCCCAGCGGCCGGCGGACGGTGCGACGCTGCGCGAGGCGCCGCTCGAGGAGGCCCAGGAGTCGCTGCGGCCCGCACGCGAGCTGACCTGGGAGCACGACGGGCTGCACCTGCGCCTGACCGTCCAGGGACCGTGGTCCGAGCAGGCGCTGCTCGAGCTCGCGGCGTCGGTCCGCGCATAGCGCCCCGCCCCAACGGGGTCGGATAGGGTCTGCGCCGTGGACCGGTCGAAGCTCCAGCAGGGGGAGTACGTGGCCATGGTGGGCGGCCTCGTGCTGCTCGCAGCCCTCTTCCTGAGCTGGTACCAGGTGGACCATCTCGGGCAGCTTCACGGCACCGAGGGCGGCTTCAGCGGCTGGCAGGCCCACACCCTGATGCGCTGGCCGCTGCTGCTCGGCGCGCTTGCCCCGTTCATCCTCGCGTACATCATCGCCCGCGACCACGCGCTGTCCTGGCCGCGCGGCGAGATGACGGCGGTCGTCTCGGTCGCAGCGTTCGGCCTGGTCGCCTATCACGCCTTCATCGCCAAGCCGGGCGATCCGCGCAGCCTGGTCCACCTGCGCTACGGCATCTTCATCGCGCTGCTGGGGACGATGCTGATGTTCGCCGGATCGGCCCTGCGCTCCAGCGACGTCGAGCGCAAGCGCAAGCCTCCGGGAACGATCTGATGGCCCCTGACCTGACGCCTGGCCGGCCGGATCGCAACCTGGCCCTTGAGCTTGTGCGCACCACCGAGGCCGCGGCGCTCGCCGCCGCCCGGCTCGTGGGCATGGGCGACAAGGAGGGCGCCGACCAGGCCGCCGTCGACGCGATGCGGCTGGTGCTCGACGGCGTGCAGATGGACGGCACCGTCGTCATCGGCGAGGGCGAGAAGGACGAGGCGCCGATGCTCTACAACGGCGAGCGGATCGGCGACGGCTCCCCGCCCGCAGTCGACGTCGCGGTCGACCCGCTCGAGGGCACGACGCTCACGGCGAAGGGCCAGCCCAATGCGCTTGCGGTCATCGCGCTGTCCGAGCGCGGCTCGATGTTCGACCCCGGCCCGGCCGTCTACATGGAGAAGATCGCCGGCGGCCCCGACATCGGCGATCTGCTGGACCTCGACCGGCCGCTGGGCGAGACGCTCGGCCTGGTCGCCGAGCGCCGCGGCAAGGACATCCGCGATGTCATGGTCGTGATGCTCGATCGCGAGCGCAACGAGGCCGCGATGGGGGAGGTCCGCACAGCCGGCGCGCGCCTGCGCCTGATCTCGCACGGCGATGTGAGCGCCGTGCTGCTGGCCCTGAGCGACAACTCGCCGGTCGACGTGATGTTCGGCATCGGCGGCACGCCCGAGGGCGTCATCTCGGCGGCCGCGACGAAGTGCCTCGGCGGCTGCTTCACCGGCCGGCTCTGGCCGCGCGACGACGACGAGCGCGCCGCCGCCATCGAGCAGGGCTACGACCTCGACCGCCAGCTCGACCAGGACGCGCTGGTCTCCGGCAACGACTGCTTCTTCGCCGCCACCGGCGTCACCGACGGCGATGTGCTGCAAGGGGTTCGCTACCCGACGCCGCGCACCGCCACGACCGAGTCGCTCGTCATGCGTTCGCGCACCCACACCGTCCGTCGCATTCAGGCCCGGCACAACCGTGAGAAGCTCCGCACGTACAACGCCGGCCGCTTCGGGTAGCGTCGGCCGAACCTTGGGGGAGACGGACCGGTATGGCGACCTGATCGAGGAGCTGCGCGCCCGCTGGGCGCCCATCCTCGATGATCTCAGCCAGGGGGTCACGATCCAGACGGTCGACGGGAGGGTCGTCTACGCCAACCAGGCCATGGCCGACCAGCTCGGCATCGCGATCGAGGAGGTCGTCTCGGCGCGGCCCGGCGCGCTCGTGGATCGCTTCGACGTTCGCGACGAGCAGGGAGAGCCGGTGGCGGGCGACCGCATGCCGGGTCGCGTGATCCTGCGCGGCGAGGCCGAGCAGGCGTCGCTCCTCGTGCGCAACACGATCCTCGAGACGGGTGAGCAGCGCTGGTTCCTGATGAGGGCGCGCCGGCTGCAGGGCTACCCCGAGCTCGCGGTCAACATCGTCGAGGACCTCACGGCGATCAAGCGGGCCGAGCTGGCCCAGCGCCTGCTGAGCGACAGCGGCCGCATCCTCGCCTCGTCCCTGGACTTCGAGCGCACCCTGCAGGAGGTCGCGCGCCTGGCCGTGCCCGAGCTGGCCGACTGGTGCGGCGTCGACATGCCGGGGCCCCACGGCGAGATCCGGACCGTCGCGATCGCCCACGTCGACCCCGCGAAGGTGCTGGTCGGCAAGGAGCTGCGCGATCGTTACCCCGTCGATCCCGAGGGCAGGATCGGGCTGCCGGCCGTCATCCGCGGCGGCGCCTCGTTCCTGGCACCGAGCGTGACCGACGAGGAGCTCGTCGCATACGCGGACGATGCGAAACATCTCGAGATCCTGCGCGCCGTCGGCTTCCGCGCCGTCATGGTGGTCCCGATCGCCGCCCACGGCGAGACCCTCGGCGCGCTCACGTTCGTGTCGGCGGAGTCGGGCAGGACCTTCGACGAGGAGGACCTTGTGCTCGCCGAGGAGCTCGGTCGCCGGGCGGGGATGGCGGTCGCCAACGCCCGCGCCTTCACCGACCACGCAGAGATCGCCAGAACGCTCCAGGCGAGCCTGCGCCCGCCCGACCTCCCCGAGATCGAGGGCTGGGACATCGCCGTCATGCACGAGCCCGCCGGCCAGGCCAACGCCGTCGGCGGCGACTTCTTCGAGGTCTTCGAGGTCCCCGGCGGATGGATGGCGATGATCGGCGACGTCGAGGGCAAGGGCGCGGCGGCTGCGTCGATCACTGCCCTTGCCCGCCACACGGTGCATTCGATCGCCGAGCTGACCGGCGACGCCAACGTCGCGGTGCGTCAGCTCGACCGCCGTCTGCGCGGTGGGTCCGAGAGCGACCTGTGCAGCGTGTTGTTGGTGCACGTGCGTGGCAACACCGCCGAGGTCGTATCGGCGGGGCATCCGCATCCGCTCCACGTCGGCCCGCATGGCGTGCGGCCGATCGAGGCGACAGGCCCGCTGCCGGGGGCGCTTCCGGAACCCGGCGAGTGGACGCCGGCCATCGCCGAGCTCGAGCGCGGGGAGGCGCTCGTGCTGTTCACCGACGGCGTGACCGACGCCGTGGGCGCCGGCGAGACGCGCTTCGGCGACGAGCGCCTCGCCGAGGTGCTCGGCCCCCCGGCGAAGAGCGCGCAGGAGTTGGCCGATCGCGTCCGCGCGGCGCTGGAGGCGTTCGTCGTCGGGCCCCAGCGCGACGACATCGCCTGCCTGATCCTCAGGCGGCGTTGACCGGCTGTCGCGGGGGCGACTGCGGGTCCGGCACCTCGTCGAGGGAGGCGAAGCGCCCGACGCGCGACTCTGCGAGGTCCAGGCGCGCCAGCGAGCGCAGGAAGCCGTGCGTCACGATGACGTGGATGCGCGACTGCGTGTTGGCGTAGAACCACTGCCCGATCCCGCTTGCCAGTGCGGGATAGAAGTTCGCGACCGCGACCTCGACGTGGATCGTCGCGCGCCCGTCTGCTTCGGGCGGCCGGCGCTGGACGTCGATCTCCAGGTACCCGCGGCCACGGCCGTGCTTCGAGACGAGCACTCCCTTCTCGATGCGCCAGCGCACGATCCCGCGCGTCGCGTCCATCTCGTACTCCGGCGCCCGGAAGGACAGCAGGACGAACGGCCGGCCCAGCAGGCACACGAAGCGTTCCGCCTCGGTGTACTTCACGCGGATGAGCCCGAGTGTGCAGCGGGTCAGGAAGCGCCAGTAGGTGCGCGCGAGTCGCTCGAGGTCGCGGGGCGTCCAGATCGCCGCAACGGCCTCCTCGGGCAGCGAAATCTCGGCCGCCTGGATCGAGGTGACGGCGCGGGTCTGCGGGTCGACGCGCGTGTGCTCCGCGGGGTCGCGAATGACCGCGTGTCCGACGAGATGCGACCGGTTGAGGATCGCGCGCGCGGCCGCAAACAGCACGGCGATCCCGGCGAGGAGGGCGGCGGCGATCCGGGCGGCGACCACAGGCTGAATCTACCGAGGGGCGCCACCGCTACGCCGCGGGGTAGACGTCGACCTCGGAGCCTGGCGCGAGGGCGCCTTCGCCCCGGGGGACGACCGCGAGGCCGTCCGCGCCCAGCAGCGAAGAGAGCACGTGCGAGCCCTGCGGGCCCGTTGGGGTGGCGGCCCCCGTCGCGTCGATCGCGACGCGGACGCATTCGTCGCGGTCCGGATGGCGCGCAACGGCCACCGCGAGCCGCGCGCGGCGCATCGGCAGGCGCGGATCGGCGCCTTGGAGAGCCGCGAGCGCAGGCCGCGCGAACAGGACGAACGTGACGTAGGCCGAGACGGGGTTGCCGGGCAGGCCGAGGACGAGCGTCTGGTCGGAGCGCCGCACGCCGAACCACGTCGGCCGGCCGGGACGCAGCGCCACGCGCCAGAAGACCTCCTCGACGCCCTGCGCGGCCAGCGCAGGCTTGACGTGGTCGTGCGGGCCGACCGACACGCCGCCGCTGAGCACGACCAGGTCGGCTCCATCCAGCGCCTCGCCGATCGCCGCCTCGGTCGCGGCGCGGTCGTCGGGCAGCCGGCGCGTCGTGGCGCGCGCACCGGCCTGGGTGGCCAGCGCCCGCAGCATCGGCGCGTTGGAGTCGTGGATCTGCCCGGGGCCGAGCGGCGCGCCCGGATCCACGAGCTCGTCTCCGGTCGCGAGGATCGCGACGCGCGGCCGACGTGCGCAGCGCACCGTCGCGCGGCCGGCGTTGACGGCCACGCCGAGCTCCGCGGGGCCCAGCGGCTTGCCGGCCGCCAGCACGCGCGCGCCGGCGGCCATGTCCTCGCCCGGGTGGCGGACGTTGCGGTCCGGGGCGACGTCGTCGCCGAGGACGATGGCGTCACCGTCCACCTCGCAGAGCTCGATCTGCAGGACGGCGTCGGCGCCGGCGGGCAGCATCGCGCCGGTGGAGATCCGCACGGCCTCGCCTTCGCCGACGGCGACCGCCGCCGGTGCGCCGGCGCGGCTCTCGCCGACGATCCGCAGCCTGCGCCCGGCGCCACCCGACCGGACCGCGAACCCGTCCATCGCCGAGTTGGCGAAGCCCGGCACGTCCTGCGCCGCCGGGACGTCCTCGGCCAGGACCCGGCCGAGCGCATCGCTGACGGCAACGTCCTCTGCCTCGAGCCCCCGCGCCTCGGCGAGCACCCCTGCCCGCGCTTCGTCGATCGACAGCATCCGCGCGGGATTATCGCTTGATGCGGGATTTGCATCCCGCCCTATCCGCCCTTGCTGGTAGGAATGAGGTATGGCCGACCCGACTGCGCATCGAAGGGTCCCGCGCGCGGTCGCTGATGCCCCCGTCGGCCGCCTCGCCGACGGCTCCGTCGTCGCGAAGGCATGGCTCGTCGCCCTCGTCGACGCCGCGCCCTTGCGCGAGGCCGCCGCAATCCCTGTCGCGCAACTCGCGGCCGATGGCTCGGCGCTGTGCGCGGCCGTGCTGGAGGCGCTTGGGTCCGAGGCCGCGCTGGATCGGCTGCGCCCGGGCGGCGACCGCGCCGGGATCGCAGCCGGCGTCGCCCAGCTCGCCGGCGCGCACGGTCCCGCCGGCGCCGTGGCGGCCGTCGAGGCGCTGCGCTCCGCCGTGTGGGAGACGCTGGGCGCCGACGACGCGCAGCTTGCCGTCCGCCTGGCGCACGTGTGCGCAACCGTGCTCGAGGCCGCGCTCGCGGGGGCGCCCGCGACCACCGCGCCGTCGATCTCGCTCCCGGACACCGAGGACCCGATCGTCGAGGCGCCGGTCGTCGAGGCCCCGCCGGAGCCCGCGGTGGTCGTCCACGACGCCCGCGCCATAGCCGACGCCGGCGAGCCCTGGCGAGCGCCGATCGAGCGCCGGCTGGAGCGCCAGAGCCAGGATGGCCGCCCCTTCTCGGTCCTCACCCTCGAGATCGACGACATCGACCGCCTGCTCGCCGCCGCTACCGGCCAGGAGGTCGTCGGCGCGATCGAGGCGGCCGAGCGCGCGATCACCAGCCACCTGCGCCCTGCCGACATGCTCGTCCGCGAGCGCCTGGGCCGGTACTGGCTGACAGCCCCCGAGACCGATCTTGCGGCAGGACGCGCGCTGGGACAGCGCCTCGCCGACGCCGTCGCGGCCGCGGCCTTCCATCACGGCACGCCGCTGTCGGTCTCGATCGGGCTGGCGGTGTCGCCGGACGACGCACTCGACGCCGACACGCTCGCCGCCCACGCGGACGAGGGCCTCTACGCCGCTCGTGCCGCCGGCGTTCGTCTGGCGTAGCTGTCCTTGGTGGGTGGCGCGCAGCGCGGTCTGCCTGTGGCGGACTTGGCGTTGGTTGCTTGCGGG
>JAWVFZ010000063.1:0-2948 GCA_033855555.1 Solirubrobacteraceae bacterium | reverse complement strand
ACGCCGACCGCGTCGGCGGCCGGCGGCTGGGCAGGGCGCCGGTCTCCAAGACCGTCCGCGGCAGGTAGAGCGCTGGACGGCGCGCGCCCGTTCTGGGCCGGATGTTCCACCCATACGGTGGTATATCCGGCCCACAACAGGCCAGCCGGGCGCGTGAGGAACGAAACCCACCGTGACCGTGGGTTTCGTCACAACAGTGCCGTCCGGATGCCTTTCGGGCGTCCTGCAGGGCTTGCAGTTGGTGTCTAGCCGCCGCTCAGGTCGACCTTGACCACCAGATGGGCGCTCACCGGTCCCGCGAAGCTGTCCATCGCGAGGCTGGAGAGCCCGCGGTCGCCGACCTTGCCGGCGAGCAGGAGATCGACTGGGTCGCCGCACTCGTGCAGGACGAGGTGGAGGGTCGCGAAGACCACTCCGTCGGACTCCAGGGTGACGGCGCTCGGGGCGTAGAGCGTCCCGTCGGGCGGGGCCAGGTCGACGGTCGTGCACGGCGCCCCCGGCGCGATCGCGAGGCTGCCCGTGAGGTTCTGGAGGGTGGTCGCGGAGGACAGGCGGACCGGCCCCGCGTCCAGCCCGTTCATGGCGCCAGAGAGGCCGAAGGTGCCGGCGGCGGTCGTGAGAGTGCTGCCGTCGAGCAGGCCGATGGTGACCGGCACGCCGAGGGCAGGGTCGCCGGGGGATGCCGCGATCGCGATCGGCAGGACGTACGCCGCGCCGAGCGCTTTGCCGTGCGCGTCGACGAGCTGGGCCTCGGCCTGCGCGGGCCCGGCGCACCAGCGCGGCGAGTCGGTCGGCAGCGTCGCCTTGAAGCGTGCCCGCCATAGGCGGGCCCCCTTCTTGACGCGCTTCGCGTTCGCGGCGGCAAGCGCGGTGCAGGACCCTGCGTCCTGCTGCCCGATCGTCGTCAACCTGAGTCGCAGCCGCTTGCCACGCGGGATGGCGGCGGGAGCGCTCCACGTCAGCGTGATCGGCGCTGCCGACACAGGATGGGCAGGGGAGACGGCAACCGGGGGTCTGCTGCGAGCTGCTGCGGGGGACGTCAGCGGAGCGGCGAGGGCGAGCATGACGCCCGCGGCCGCGAGGACCTTGGGCGTGGACATCGCGCGAACCTATCCGTGTCGGAGCCGCGCAGCAAGCCTTTCGCCGCGCGCGACGGCTAGCGCGGCGTCACCAGCGGGACGAAGCGCACCGGCTCGAGCTCCTGGCGGACGACGCCCGCCTTCGTCGCCCGCGAGCGCACGAGCCGCTCCTCGCCGCGCGCCGCCACCGGTGCGACGAGCCGCCCGCCCGGCGCGAGCTGGGCTTCGAGTGCCGGCAGGACGCGCGGCGGCGCAGCGGCCGTGACGCAGATCGCGTCGTAGGGCGCCTCCTCGGGCAGCCCGGCGGATCCGTCGCCGACCAGCAGCGTGACGTTTTCGACCCCAACGTCGGCAAGCGCGCGCGCAGCCGAGCGCGAGAGCGACTCGTGTGCCTCGACGGTCCAGACGTGGGCCGTGAGGGCGGCGAGCACCGCGGCGTGGTAGCCCGAGCCCGTCCCGATCTCCAGGACGCGGTCGTCCGGGCGCAGCTCGAGCAGCTCGCACATCCGCGCGACGACCAGCGGCTGGGAGATCGTCTGCCCGCAGGCGATCGGCATCGCGCGGTTGTCGTAGGCGCTCCCGGTGTCGCTCGTGGCGACGAACCGCTCGCGGGGGGTGCTCGCGAGCGCCGCGAGGACGCGCTCGTCGGCCACGTGGGCGCGCAACTCGGCGATCAGTGCCCTTCTGGCGCTCATCGGGGAAAGTCTGGCAACGAACACCCAGTGTGCAACCGGGGGGATGCGCCGTACCGGGCGCGGGTACGCGAAAGACATCCCACAGCGAGAGCGGAAGTTCGGCGACATACCCCCCGCCACGCTCTCGTCGCGGGCCCTCCGGGCGGAAACGGATCAGGCCCGCATTGGCGCGCTCGGCCTTGTGTCGGGCGCGTCGTGGTTAAAGAGCTCAGCAGGAACGGCCGCATGGGCCGTCGAAAGACGGCTCGCCCATGAAGAGAGCGGCCACGACGACCACACGCTCGCCCCACGAGGCGAGCGGACACCAGACCCTTTCCGCGTATATCCAAGCGCGGTTCGACGACTTCTCGCGTTCACAGAAGGATGTGGCGCAGTACATCGTCGACCACCTCGACGAAGTTGCCTTCCAGACGGCCGAGGAGCTGGCGCGGCGCGCCAACACCTCGTCGTCGACGGTCGTGCGCTTCTCGCAGGCCCTCGGCTTCGAGGGCTTCCCCGAGCTGCAGAGCTCGGCGCGCGAGGAGTACCGCCGCCGTGTCGCGAGCGGCGCAGAGGCCGCGTCGCCCTCGCCGAGCGCCGCGCCGCTGTTCTCGCTCGACCAGAGCGAGTTCGAGACGTCCCTCGGCGCCGACCACGTCAACGTGGAGGACACCGCACGCAAGGTCTCGCGCTCCGACGTCGAGTCGGCGATCGACGCGATCGCCGACGCCCAGCGCGTGCTGATCGCGGGCACCGACCAGATGGCGTTCTTCGCCTCCTACCTGCGCCACCTGCTGATGCTGCTCGACCTGCGCGCCGAGACCGTCGCGTCGCCCTCGCAGGAGGCGCTCTCGCGCCTGGGGCGCATCGACAGCGACACGGTCGTCATCGGCCTGAGCGCCGGCCGGCCGCATCCGCTGGTCGTGCGCGCGATGAAGCTCGCGCGCCACCGCAAGGCGCGGACGGTCGCGATCACCGACGCCACGCTCTCCGAGGTGGCCAAGCTGGCGCAGATCAAGCTCTACTACTCATCCAATTCGCCCGCCTACGTGCGCTCGCACACGGCGTTGCTGGCGATGATCCAGGCACTTGCATACGGGGTGTACAGCCGCGATGCCGACCAGTACGCCGATCGGATCAAAGCCTTCCGCCTGAAGTAGGACCGGGCCGTCCAATCCCTATCATTGGGGTTGGT
>JAWVFZ010000062.1:0-4655 GCA_033855555.1 Solirubrobacteraceae bacterium | reverse complement strand
CTCGCGCTCGAGCTCGCGGCGCGCGGCGGTGCCGATCGATTTGACCATCCGGCCGCCGGTGCCGATCACGATCCCCTTCTGGGACTCGGTCTCGACCCAGACCAGCGCTCGCACCCGTGTGAGGTCGTCGCGCTCGGCGACGATGTCGTCGATCATCACCTCGACCGCGTGAGGGACCTCCTGGAACGTGCGCCTGATCACCTGCTCGCGGACGAGCTCGGCGAGCAGTACGGCCTCGGGCTGGTCGCTGGGATCCTCGGGCGGGAAGTAGAACGGCGACTCGGGGACGAGGCCGCCGAGGTGCGCGTGGAGCTCGGGGACGCCCGTGCCCTCCTGGGCGCTCACCGGGAAGATGTCGTCGCCGATGCCGAGCTCCGCCGCGGCCGTGAGGACCTCGAGGGTCCGCGTGCGATCCAGGCGGTCGAGCTTGTTGACGGCGATGACGACGGGAACCGGGGAGCGCCCCAGCAGGCCCGCGATCCAGCGGTCGCCGGGACCCACGCCCTCCTCACCGTTGAGCACCAGCAACGCGGCGTCGGAGTCCGCGAGCTCGCGCTCGACGCGGCGCTGCATGCGCTCGGTCAGCGCGTCGCGCGGGCGCTGGACGCCGGGCAGATCGACCAGGATCAGCTGCGTCTCGGTGCCGGTCGAGACGCCGCGGATGGCTCGGCGCGTCGTCTGCGGCTTGTCGGACACGATCGCCACCTTGCGGCCGACCATCCCGTTGACGAGCGTCGACTTGCCGACGTTGGGGCGGCCCGCGAGCGCGACGAAGCCGGCGCGGGTCCGGGGCGGATCTACCACGTGAGCAGCTCGGCCTGCAGCGCGAGCATCTCGCCCTCGTCGGTCTCGTGATCCATCCCGGCCAGGTGCAGCGCGCCGTGGACGACGGCCTCGCGCAAATCCTCGGTGTGGTCCGCGCAGATCACGACGTCGCCGAGCTCACGCGGGCCGGCGGAGGGGCCGGCCTCGTCGACCGGGAACGAGAGGACGTCTGTCGGCCCCTCCTTGCCACGGTGCTCGGCGTTGAGCGCGGCGATCGTGTCGGCGTCGACGAAGGTGATCGCCACGTGGCCGTCCTCGACCTCCGCGGAGGCCAGGGCGATGCTCACGAGGCGCTCGATCTCCGGCTCGGGCGGGGCGCCCGGCGGCGCGTCGACTATCTCGACCTCAAGCACGGCGGCGGCGCGTGTCGGCCGGCCGCAGCTCCGGGGCGAGCGCGTTCGCGTGCTCGTCGTAGGCCTCCACGATGCGCTGCACCAGGCGGTGGCGCACGACGTCCTCGCCACCAAAGCGGACGAAATCGATGCCGTCGACGTCGTCGAGGATGTCGCCGACGACGATCAGGCCCGACTGCTGATCGCGCGGGAGGTCCACCTGCGTGATGTCGCCGGTGATGACCATCTTCGAGCCGAACCCCAGCCGGGTGAGGAACATCTTCATCTGCTCGGGCGTCGTGTTCTGCGCCTCGTCGAGGATCACGAACGAGTCGTTGAGCGTGCGGCCACGCATGAACGCCAGCGGCGCGACCTCGATGACGTTGCGCTCGAGGTGCGCGGCGACCTTCTCGGGATCGAGCATGTCGTGCAGCGCGTCGAACAGCGGGCGCAGGTAAGGGTCGATCTTCGCCATGAGGTCGCCCGGCAGGAAGCCCAGGCGCTCGCCGGCCTCGACCGCGGGACGCGTGAGGATGATGCGGTTGACCTCGCGACTGGTCAGTGCGGCTGCGGCCATCGCAACGGCGAGGAATGTCTTGCCCGTGCCCGCCGGGCCGACGCCGAACGTCACCGTGCTCTTGCGGATGGCGTCGACGTAGCGCTTCTGGTTGACCGTCTTGGGCGCAACCTTCGTCGAGCGATGGCGCCAGATGACGTCTTCGAGGATCTCGGCCGGCGAGTGGTGGCGGTCGAGCGCGTCGGTCACGGCGGAGATCGTTCCGGGCGCGATCTCGTGGCCCTGCTCGATGAGCTCGCCGAGCTCGCGCACGACTGTCGCGCCGTTCTGCACGGCTTCGGCGTCGCCGTCAAGCGTGACCATGTTGCCGCGCAGGAACACGTCGCACTCGAGGTGCTCCTCGAGGGCGCGCAGGATCTGGTCATTGGTCCCGGTGAGCGCCGCGGCGACTTCGTTGGACAGCTCGATCTGGCGCCTCACGAGAGGGCCTGCTTGACCATCGCGCTCACGCGCGAGCCGTCGGCGCGCCCGCCGGTCTTTGCCATCACGGCCTTGATCGCGATGCCCATCTGCTTCATCTCGACGGCGCCTGTCTCGGCAATCGCCTCGGCCACGAGCGAGTCGAGCTCATCGTCGCTGAGCTCCGCGGGCAGGTAGGCGCCGATGATCTCGGCCTCGGCCTCCTCGCCGACGGCAAGCTCCTCGCGACCGCCGTCACGGAAGGCGCGCGCGGACTCGTGACGGCGCTTGCGCTCGCGGCGCAGGACGGCCGTCTCGTCGCCGTCGCCTTCCTTCGCGGCCTTCTGCAGCTCGGACAGAACGAGGCGCAGCGCCTGCACACGGTCCTTGTCGCCCTCCTTCATGGCGAGGACGACATCCTGCTTGACCTTGTCGGCGACAGTGGCAGTCACTGAGCCAAGGGTAGCTGGCTCCGGCGGCGTAGCATCGGTGACGTGCGGCGCGCATGTCTCTGCGTCCTGCTGCTGAGCGGCTGTGGCGCGATCGCGGGGCCTTTCCTGGTCGCTCGCTTCCGCCACGGATGGCGCGTGGCGCACGGTGGCCTGACAGCGCAGCTCAAGCGCCCTCACGGGTTTTCCGACGTTGCAGATATGCGCCGCCTCGCAATCCTCGCCGTCCTGACCGGACTCCTGCTCGCCACACCTGCACATGCAGCGATCCGCGGGCTGGGGACGTGGGACCCGGTAGCGCAGAGGATCGTCCGCCAGGCCGGCGTGCTGCCCTCGCTGACCCCAGGGGTGTTCGGCGGCGAGCAGCGCCTCGCGGGCACACAGCTGCGCGACGCCCTCGCGGTGCTGGCGGCGCGCCAGGGAACCCTGCCGGTCGCGGCGCCCACCGGACGCGTCTCGGTGTCGCACTTCGACGCGATCCTCGTTGAGCAGCTCGGGCTCGGCGACGTCGCCCACGCTGTGCAGGCCGAGGCGTGGCGCGCCGGCCTGCAGCCTCCACCCCGCTTCGGGACGGAGGTCGTCGCGCGCCAACTCGCGCTGCGGTTCAACCACGACAGCGCCCACGACGCCCAGGAGCTGTTCCCATATGAGGCGATCACGCGCGCCGAGGCGGCATGGTCGCTTGCGACAGTGCTCGGGTTCGACGGCTCCGAGGCCGCGTACGCCCGCGAAGTCCTCGGCCAGTTCCACCTCCCCGACTACACGCCCGGGCAGCGCCACGCGCTGCGGATCGCGGTCTCGAAGATCGGCATGCCGTACATCTGGGGCGGCGAGACCGACAACGCCGGCTCCTGGTACGGCTGGCAGGCCCACGGCGGCTACGACTGCTCGGGGTACGTCTGGCGGATCTTCAAGCTGGGCCGGCTCGCCGCCGGGGCGCGGATCCACGGGCGCACGGCGGCTGCGATGGCGGGCGAGATCCCGCGGTCGGCGCGCATCAGGCTCGAGGACACCCAGCCCGGCGACCTGCTGTTCTTCGGCCCCGGGCGCTTCTGGCAGCGCACGACCGAAGCGCGCATCACGCACGTCGGCATCGCGATGGGCAGCGGCTTCATGATCCAGAGCTCCAGCCAGGGCGTGTTCGTGGCCCCGCTGTGGGAGGACTGGCGCGTGAAGGGCTTCAGCTGGGCCCGACGGGTGCTCTGACCCTCTCGTTGCGCCCGGTGCCGCCGGCGCTCTCCTCGCCGAGCCTCGCCGGGTGACCCAGGCCGCCGAGCTCCGACGCGTCGCGGCCGAACAGCAGGCCGACGTTCCAGTCGACGAGCAGGCGCAGCTTGCGCTTGGTCCCCGGCATCATCGCCAGGTGGTACGTGCGCGCCAGCCACCACGCGGGCGCGCCGCGCCACTTGATGCCGAGCGTGCTCGCGACGGCCTCGCCGCGGCCCATGTCGACGAATACGCCCAGCGTCTTGTAGGTGAACGGCCGCACGCGGCCCTTGCCGAGCGTCGCGGCGACGTTGCGCGCCACGCGCCGGCCCTGGCGGATCGCGTGCTGGGCGGTGGGCGGCGAGGCCCGCTCGAGCTTGGCCGGATCGGGCACGGCGGCGGCGTCACCGATCGCCCAGACGTTCTCGATGCCCGCGACCCGCATCGCGCGATCCGTGCGAATGCGCCCGTGCTCGTCGAGCGGCAGGCCCAGCTCCTGGATGACCGGGTGGGGCTTGACCCCCGCCGTCCACGCCACCGTGCGCGTCGGGACGACCTCGCCGTCGCTGAGACGCGCCGTCGTCGCGGTGAGCTCGTCCAGCGTGGTGTGAGTGCGGATCTCGATGCCGCGCCCGCGCAGCTCGCGCTCGGCGAATGCGGCCAGCGACTCCGGGATCTCGGGCATCACGCGGTCGCGGGCCTCGACGAGGATCCAGCGCATCCCCTGCGTGCGGCAGCGTGGGTACAGCTCGATCACGTCGGCGGCGAAGTCCTGCAGCTCGGCGAGGCCCTCGAGGCCGGCGTAGCCGGCACCGACGAAGACGTAGGTCAGCCAGGCCTGCCGGACGGCTGGGTCCTCGACGGTCT
>JAWVFZ010000061.1:0-7534 GCA_033855555.1 Solirubrobacteraceae bacterium | reverse complement strand
GGAAGGACGTAGCGGATGCGGTCGCCCTGATGGATCGCCCCGGGGGCGGCTGCGGTCGCGGCGCGGTCGTCCCCGCCGCACCCGGTCAGCACGAGGGCGAGCAGCGGGATGGCGCCGAGTGGCCTCATGCGTAGGACATACGGCCTGAGGCGGTGCCGAGGTCCCGGCGCTCGCTTTGAGGGCGGAGCCGGGGGAGGAGCCTGTCGCCACGGGCGCATGGACGACAGATGTTTCGCTCAGCGCAACATCTCTCAGTCATGCCCAGACCGTGTGGCCCTTTTCGCTCGATGCCGTCAGCCAACGCCGGGCCGACCACCGGCAAACCGCGCTGCGCGCCACTGACGCTCCTCGGTCCCAAGCGATAACGGTCGCAAACTCAGACCGCTTGGGGATGGTCGATCGCCGCCGCGGTGCGCGACTCCGCGACGAAGCGCTCGCGGAACGCCTCGTCCTGTGCGAGATGCGGCGCGATCACCTTGAGCGCGACGGGTCGGTCGAGGTCGATCTGAAGTCCGGCACGACGCGCCAGGGTATCCGCGGCGGGGGTTAGCATCGCGGACGCCATGCGCCTGCCCAGCGTCGTCCGCGCGACCGCCTGGGGCGTCGTCGCGGCGGGTGTGGCCATCCCGCTCGCCCGCCGCCGCCTTCGGATCCCGCCCCTCGCCGTGACCGCCGCCGCCGCCGCGGCGCCCGTCGCGCTGTCCGTTGCGATGCGGCGCTCGCGCGGCCGTGACGTCGCCGTGTGCGCGCTGCAGATGTGGGCGTATGTGGCGACCTACCAGATGCCCCACGACGATCCGGAGGCGCTGCGCGCGCGCGTCCACGTGGACTACCCGGTGCGCGCCGATCGCGCGATCGGGCTGGGCAGGCTCCCGACCCTGCGACTACAGCGCGCGCTGGCCATCCCGGGAGCGCTGCGGCCGGCTGACCAGGCGCTCGTCTGGGTGCACTGGATCTGGTTTCTGGTGCCGCACGGGACCGTCGCCTACACGCTCCTGCGCTGCCCCGAGCAGTTCCCCGCCGCCGCAGCGCGGATCTATGCCGTGTTCGACCTCGGGCTCATCGGGTATTGGGCGGTCCCGACTGCTCCGCCGTGGTACGCGGCCCAGCAGGGGCGCATCCCGGGAGCAGAGGGGGAGGCCGCGATGCGACGCCTGATGTTCGAACACGGGGAGGCATTCTGGAAGGAGCGTTGGGCACCGCTCTACAGTTTCCTGGGAGGCAATCCGTTGGCTGCCATGCCATCCCTGCATTTCGCCACCTCGCTGATGGCTGCACGTGTCCTGAGTGACGCGGGCCCAGTCGCGGGCGCGATCGGCTGGACGTATGCGCTCACGCTTGGATTCGCGCTCGTCTATCTCGGTGAGCATTACGTGGTGGACCTGATCGCCGGCGCGGCGCTTGCCGAGGGCGTATCGCGAGGAGCGCCGCGCGGCGCTCCGCTTGCGCGCGCCCTGTCCCGTGGTGTGCAGCGCCTGGAGGCGGTGGCGCACGCGTGAGCTCCGACAGCGCTCCCATCCACGGCGCCAACCGCGATCCAGATCACGACGATGAGGAGGAGATGCCCCGGATGGGCATCACGCGCGAGCGCGCGTTGCTCTTCGGGCTGTTCGCCATCTCCGCGCTCGCGTTCCTCTACTTCGTGTTGCCGCAGCTCGGTGACGTGAAGGACACATGGGGCCGCCTCGACCAGGGCGACCCCGTCTGGCTCGCGATCGCGTTCGGCATGCAGCTGCTCGCAACGGCCTCATACATCGCGGTCTTCCAGGGCGTACACGTCCCGCCCGGGTCTCCGATCACCTTCCGCGAGAGCTACCTGATCACCATGGCCGGGCTGGCGGCGACGCGGTTGTTCGCGGCCGGCGGCGCCGGCGGCGTCGCGCTGACCGCGTGGGCCCTGCGGCGGTCCGGGATGGCGCGCGGCGAGGTCGCCGAGCGCATGATCGCCTTCCTGGTACTGACCTACGCCGTCTACATGATCGCGCTGATCGTCTGCGGCTTCGGTCTGCGCTGGGGGATCTTCCACGGGCCGGCGCCCTACGCGCTGACGATGATCCCGGCGTACATCGCGCTGATCGCGTTCGTGGTCTTCTTCCTGATCGCCTTCCTGCCTGCAGACCTGGAGCGCCGCCTCACGGCGTGGCAGCCCTCCTCGTCTCGCCTGGGGCGGGTGCTGGGCATCATCGCGTCGGGGCCGGCGCGACTGGGGTCCGGCACGCGCTTCGCGCTGCACCTGGTCCGCCACCCGGACTGGGCGTTGCTGGGGACGATCGGCTGGTGGGGCTTCAACATCGGCGTGCTGTACGCGAGCTTCAAGGCGTTCGGCGAGGCGCCGCCGCTGGCGATCGTGATCCAGGCGTACTTCGTCGGGATGCTCGCCAACCTGCTGCCGCTGCCAGGCGGAATCGGCGGGGTGGACGGCGGCATGATCGGCGCGCTGATCGCGTTCGGCGTCGACAGCGGGCTGGCGGTCGTCGCGGTGCTCGTGTACCGGGGCTTCGCGTTCTGGCTACCGACGCTGCCCGGCGCGATCGCCTACCTTCAGTTGCGCCGCACCGTCGCGCGGTGGAAGCAGGAGCGCCGCGAGGGCGGCCGGAAGAAGACGGCGGCGTCTGTGACGGCGTGAACGAGGGCACTATACTTGGTGAAGTAATGGAAAACGTGATCATCATCGGAAGCGGGCCGGCCGGCTACACGGCAGCTCTCTATACGTCGCGCGCGAACCTCGAGCCGCTCGTCATCGAGGGCTTCGCCTGGGGCGGCCTGCTCCAGCAGACCACCGACGTCGAGAACTACCCCGGGTTCCCCGAGGGGATCATGGGCCCGGAGATGATGCAGCGCTTCCGCGACCAGGCCGAGAAGTTCGGCACGCGCTTCATCACCGATCAGGCCGATCGCGTCGAGCTGGCCGATGAGCCTGGCGGCGTCCACAAGGTCTGGGTCGGCGACGACCTGCACGAGTCGCGCACCGTCATCCTCGCGATGGGCGCCGAGCACAAGAAGCTCGGTGTGCCCGGCGAGGAGGAGCTCGGCGGCATGGGCGTCTCCTACTGCGCCACCTGCGACGCCGCGTTCTACAAGGACCGCGAGACGATCATCGTCGGTGGCGGCGACAGCGCGATGGAGGAGGCGATCTTCCTCGCCAAGTTCTCCTCGAAGGTCGTCATCGTCAACCGGCGCGCCGAGTTCCGCGCGTCGAAGATCATGCTCGAGCGCGCGCGAGCGCTGGACAACGTCGAATTTCTCACGCCGTACGTCGTCGAGGCGTTCCTGGAGGGCGAGGGGCCGTTCGCGCGCATTGCGCGCCTCAAGAACGTCGAGACCGGAGAGACACGCGACGAGGCTGTCGGCGGGGCCTTCATCGCGATCGGTCACGAGCCCCAATCGGAGTTGGTCGCCGGGCAGATCGACCTGGACGACGAGGGCTACGTGCTCGTCGACGGCCGCTCGACGCGGACCAACAAGCCAGGCGTCTTCGCCGCCGGCGACCTCGTCGACCACACGTACCGCCAGGCGGTCACCGCCGCCGGGTCCGGGACCCAGTCCGCGCTGGACGCCGAGTGGTACCTGCGCGATACGCCTTCCATCCCGACGCCCGCTTCGCTCGAGGGGCAGGGCGACCTCGCCGAGGCGCACTGGGCGCCGGGCCTTCCGCAGGGCTGAGCGGCTGCGCGGCTACTTCTTGCGCGCCCGGTAGGCGCGCGAGCGGGCTTGGTCGCCGCAGCGCTCTGGGCTGCACCAGCGCCGCCGGCCCGGCCGCGAGTCGTCGTAGAAGAGCCGGCCGCAATCCGGGTTCGCGCACGTCCGCACGCGGCCGCGCTGCTCGGGGTCGCCGAGCAGTGCGAGCGCGTCCCGGGCGACCTCGCTCATCGCGGCGCCGACCGTCGGCTTGTGCCATCCGAACTCGCCACTCAGCGGGTCCAACCGCGGCATCAGCGGCGCCAGAGCGGCGGCGCGGTTGAGGAGCCGCACCGAGTCGTCCGGGGGGCGGCGGTGACGCGCTACGGCGAACGCTCCGGCGTGAACCGCACGCGCGACGCGCCGCACTGCTGCGAGGTCACGCGGCGTGCACTCCACGTCCTCGACCTCGAGCATCGACTGTGCGAGCCAGTCGGCGAGGTCGGCGGTCGTATGCAGCTCCGCGGCAGCAAGGTCAAGGGAAAGTCTTCCGACGAGAATCGTCATGGGTATAACCCGTGACCATACCTAGAATCCGGTGTGGGCGCGGTTGCAACCCCCGGATTCGCGTGTATGTTCCAGTTTGCGGGGGGCGCGCTTGGCAGAGCCGCTCCACACCTTGTCCTCAACGGTCCCACTTCAGCTGGCGGATAATGATCCCGCCGCCACCGATCTCTCGCGGCGCCTGCGGTCCGTCCAGCGCGCGCTCCTGCGACTCGGTTCCGAGCAATCGCTCGGACGTCTCGTCAACCTCGCTCCGCGCTTCACATGCCAGGCGCTCGAGCTGGACCGCGCGATGCTGCTGCACATCTCGGGCAACGCGATCGTCAGCGGAACCGCCTGGTGGGGAGGCGACCAGATCGCGGCGTCCGACTTCGCCCGCTTCCTGCGCGCCGCCCACCCGAAGCTGACGAGCTGCCCGCCGGAGTTCGAGGCAGCGCAGCGCCGGCTGCCAATCCTCGTCACCAACGCGCAGAAGCGCGACGACGTCTACCGACCGCTTGTCCACGCCGCGCGCTCGGAGGCGTACATCGTCGCCCCGCTCATCCGCGGCGACCGGGTGATCGGGTTGCTGCACGCGGATCGCCTGCCCGTCATGGATCGTCCGCTGGACGTGCTGGACCGCGACCTGCTGTGGACGTTCGCAAGCGGGCTGGCGGACCTCATCGGGCGTGCCGCCTCGCGAGGCGTTCCGGCGTTTACGCGGGAGCCCACGGTTGGTTCAGTCCTTGAAATCGACGAGGCCCAGAACGAGCTTTCACACGATGCCGCGTCGCGCGCGGTCGCCGACGTGTCGGGCGCGAGCGCCCCGCTCGGATCGCTTACCGCGCGCGAGCACGAGGTCCTCACGCTGCTGGCCGAGGGCGCAGCCAACGCGGGCATCGCCCGCCGCCTCGTCATCAGCGAGGCGACGGTGAAGAGCCACGTCCGCCACATCCTGCGCAAGCTTCGCGCCGCGAACCGCACCGAGGCCGTCATCCGCTACCAGATGCTGATGGCGGCGGACGCGGCGACGCCTACTTCTTCTTAGCCTTCTTCTTGGGCAACGGCTTCTGGCGCTTGAGCTTGAGGCTGTAGGCCTGTTCGGGTGGGACGGCATCGGTGTCGTCCTGGAGCGTGTCGGCCGTCTCGACGGCGATGTAGTAGGTCCCGCTCTTCTTGACCCGCTTGTTCATGAAGGCCGTGGGGCTCAGACCACCGCTGTCTCCGAGGACGTGCTTGGTGACGTCATTGGTGAGGTCCATCGCGCCGGAGTTGCGGTCGTAGAGGCTGACGGAGAAGAGGGCGTCGGTGACCTTCGTCGTCACGTTCGCGCTGATCGCCTCGCCCTTCTTGAGCTTGATGCGGAAGACGTCGGTGTTGTCCTTGGCGGCGCTGAGCGAGTCCTTGAGGGTCTTGGCCTTGCCGAGCTTCAGCGCGACGATCGGCTTGAGCTTCGCGAACATGATGTCGTCGTCGACCTCGTTGCCGAGCAGTGGCGGCGTCTTGGCCGACATGGAGTCGAGGACGTTGAGGAAGCCGAAGCCGGAGTCGGCCTCCCATCCTGTGAGGCCGACGTCGGTGGCCGCATGGCGCACCAGGTCGAAGAGCTGCTGGGGCTTGATGCCGGGCTTCACCGCTTGCAGGATGGCGGCGGCGCCGGCGACGGCAGGGGCCGCGAACGACGTGCCCTTGACGCGCGCGTAGCCGGTGGTGCAGATCGAGGCGGGCGTGGGGACGAGGACGTCGGAGCCGACTGACAGCAGGTCGACCCACGGGCCGCTGTTGGAGAACAGGTCACGCCCGCCGAGGGCGGTTCCCGATCCGGCCGTGAGGACGTGGGGGTAGGCGCCCGGGGCGTCGGCCTGGGTCTTGCCCTCGTTGCCTGAAGGCGCGACGACCATCACGCCCGCGTTGAAGGCCTGCGCGATCGCGACGGTCATGACGCGGTTGTCCGTCGCAGTCGCGTCCGCAACCGCACCGGCCGCGGAGATGTTGATCACGCCGGCGCCGCCGGCGACCGCCGCGGTGATGGCCTTGACGACGATGTCGCTCGAGCTGTTGCCCGTCGAGTTGAAGATGCGCACCGAGAAGACCGGGCTCGTGGGGGAGACGCCGCGCATGCCGCCAGCCGCGCCGGCGGCGACAGCCGCCACCTCGGTGCCGTGCCCGTCCTGGTCGGGAACGGTGAAGCCACCGACGACGTCGTGGTCGGGCAGCACGCGCCCGGCGAGCTCTGCGACGGAGGGGTCGATGCCGGTGTCGAGGATGGCGATCGGGCGCGTCGGCCCGCCGACGTCGGCGAGGTCCGAATTCGTCGCGGTCGCAATCGTCCGGATCGCCGGATCCGGCTTGGGCTCGCAGCCGGTGGCGCTCTGCTGGGCCGGTCGCAGGCGGAGCGAGTGATTCACCTGGGCGGCGAGGACGTGGGGCCGCGCCGACAGCTGCCGGGCGAACGCCTGCGCATCGCGCCCGTGCGGCACCTTCACGAGGTACATCGGCGAGCCGTCCGGCAGCGCCCCCGCAAGGGCGCTGCCGGCCGGCGAGTACGCGTCCCGCTCCACCGCGACGAGTACCCGCCGGCCTTGTGCCGCCGGTGCGGCACCGGCCACAACCGCCGCGGTCATGCAGACCGCGGCGACCGCCGGCAGTTTTGACATGTCTAAGCCTTGCCGCTGAGGTCGATCGCAACCTTGAGCTTCGTGCTGACCAGGATCGGAAGCGGGATCTGGAAGCCGTTGCAGGGACTGGTCGACTGGCCCTGGGAAAGGCAGGCGATGACGTTGAGCGTGTCCGGTGCCGACGTCAGCGTCAGCGTGAGCAGTCCGCCGTCGCCGACCTTCCCCTTCAGGAAGAACGTCTGCGGGAACTCGCTGTATCCAGTCGACACGTACGGGCTTCCGCAGCCTGCGTCGTCGTTACGGAGAGCGAGCGGCAGGTGGATCAGCGTGTAAGCGATCGAGGTGACCGTTCCGCTGGCGAACAAGGTCGCCACGCTCGTCTTCGTGGGGTCGAGCCCGACGGTCGTCGGTGTTCCGGTCTTGATCGCGGCCGACACCTGGCCATCGCAGTCGTTGTCGATGAAGATCGGCGTCTCACCGATCGTCAGGCCGCCACCGGTGAGGGTCACCTGCGTGTCGGAGTCGAGCTTGATCTTCCCCGGGATGAATCCCTTGAAGACGCCGGAGACCGGCGCCTGGCGCTGGAAGGCGCCGAAGTCGAGGTTCGCGTAGGAACCGTCGAGGATGCTGATCTTCACCGGGACACCGAGCGAGCTGCTGGTGGTGGCAGGGCAGCGGCCGTACTTGTAGACCCGCTTCTTGCGCTTGACGGTGAGGATGCGGTTGCCGCGCTTGATCTTCACCTTGACGGTCTT
>JAWVFZ010000060.1:0-3540 GCA_033855555.1 Solirubrobacteraceae bacterium | reverse complement strand
TCCAGCTTGTCGATGAGAACGAGGACGTCCATGGGCTTCACTCAGTTCGCTGGCGCGAGAGCTCTTCCTGCAACCTTTCGGCCACACCGTTCGGGACAAGGTCGTCGATGGTGCCGCCGAACGTCGCAAGCTCCTTCACGCCGCTCGAACTCAGGAAAGAGTACTGCGGCGAGGCCATCAGGTAGAGCGTGTCGATGTCTGGAGCCTGGCGGCGGTTGAGCTGGTGCATCTCGAACTCGTATTCGAAGTCCGAGATTGCGCGCAATCCCTTGACGATCGCCTTGGCTCCGACCTTGCGCGCGAAGTCCACGACGAGGATGTCGAACGGCTCCGCACGCACGTTGTCGAGATTCTTCGTGCCCTCGGCGATGAACGCCAGGCGCTCGTCGATGCCGAACAGCGGTTTGTTCTTGCGCGTCGAGAGATTCACGACCGCGATCACGACCTCGTCGAACAGCTCAGCGGCGCGTTTGATGACGTCGAGATGGCCGTTCGTGATCGGGTCGTAGGACCCGGGACAGACGGCGACGCGCGATTCAGGGCTCATGTGGTGTGGATGCGGATGAGGGTGTCGCCATAGCGCCGTTCGTCGCGGAGCGGTAGCCCGAGCTCCAGCGGCTGGCGCCGGTCGCTCTCGCTGACTACCCGCGCGCCGGGCAAAAGCACCGGCGGCAGCGCCTCCGAGAGCTCCGGTCCCAGCCGCGCGGCGTCGCGGTATGGCGGGTCGAGAAGGATCAGATCGTATTGGTCAGGCGCACGCAACGCGGCCAGCGCCTCCTCGCGGCGCACCTCGGCGTCGATCCCGAGGGCCGCGAGGTTGGCCGCGACCGGGCGCGTGTCGACGTCGACGAAGACGCAGTCGGCCGCTCCGCGGCTGAGCGCCTCGATGCCGAGGGCACCGGTTCCTGCGAACAGGTCGAGGACCGTAAGGCCGTTCACGTCGCCGAGAATCGAGAAGAGCGCCTCGCGCACGCGGTCGGCCGTCGGTCGCACGGCGAGCCCCTTCGGGGCCTTGAGCGTGCGCCCGCCGTAGCGCCCGGCGACGACCCTCATGCGGCAACGGGCTGCGCCTCGACCACGGCCAGCCGCTCGGCGAGGAGCACGTGCTCGGGTTCGGCCAAGGCGGGATCGGCTGCCAGCAGGTCCTGTGCCGCGGCGTGGGCGCGCTCGAGCAGTTCCGCGTCGTCCGGCAGGCGGGCGAAGCGAAAGCGCGCGAGCCCCGATTGGCGCGTGCCGGTGAGCTCGCCCTCGCCACGCAGCTCGAGGTCGATCTCGGCGAGCCGGAAGCCGTCGCGGTGCTGCGCGAGCGCCTTGAGGCGCGCGGACTCGCGCGCGCCGAAGAGCAGGCACAGCGACTCGTGCTCGCCGCGTCCGACGCGGCCGCGCAGCTGGTGCAGCTGGCTGATCCCGTAGCGCTCGGCGTCCTCGACGAGCATGACCGTCGCATTGGGAACGTCGATGCCGACCTCGATGACGGTCGTCGCGACCAGGACGTCGGCGCCGCCGGCGGCGAAGGACTCCATCGCCGCCGCCTTGTCGCGCGACTTCATCTGCCCGTGGAGCAACACGACGTCGAAGTCGGCGAGCTCGGTGGCCTTCAGCCGCTCGTACTCCGCAGTCGCGGCGCGCGCCTGCAGCGCCTCGGACTCCTCGACGAGCGGGCAGACGACGAACGCCTGGCGCCCTGCGCGCAACTCCTCGCGGATGCGCTCGTAGGCGCGCGCCCGCGCGCGCTCGCCGTCGGCGACGTGCGTCTCGATCGGCCGGCGGCCCTTGGGCAGCTCCTTGAGCGTGGTCACGTCCAGCGCGCCGAAGCTCGCCAGTCGCAATGTGCGCGGAATCGGCGTCGCGGTCATGTGCAGTACGTGCGGAGCAAGCCCGGGTGGCGCCTTCGCGTCGAGCGCGCGGCGTTGCTCCACGCCGAAGCGATGCTGTTCGTCGACGACGACGACGCTGAGCTGGTGGAACTCGACGGTGTCCTCGATCAGGGCATGGGTCCCGACGATGAGCGGCAGCTCGCCGGTCGCGAGACGCGCCAGCGTCTCGCGACGCCGCGCGGCGCTTGTCGACCCGGTGAGCAGCGCGGCCGGCACGAGCGAACCCGGCATCAGCGCCTGGAGGGTGGCGAAGTGCTGCTCGGCGAGGGTTTCCGTCGGCGCCATCAGCGCGGCCTGGGCGCCGTGCTCGACCGCGCGGAGAATCGCTTGCAGCGCGACGACCGTCTTGCCAGAACCCACCTCGCCCATCAGGAGGCGCTGCATCGGCCGCGCGCGGGCAAGATCGTCGTCGACCTCCTGCATTGCCTTGGTCTGGTCGTTCGTCGGCGCGAAGGGAAGCTCGTCGGCCAGCCACGTGGCGCTCAGCGTGGGTTGGGCATCGAGCGGGGTCGCCTCGAGCGCCGCGCGGGTCTCCTCCCTGAGGCGCAGTTGGACGATCTGGTCGAGCAGCAGCTCCTCGAAGGCGAGCCTGGTCCTCCCCGCCTCCGTGTCTCCGAGGTGCGCGGCGAGCAGCGCGCCGGGCCGATCCGGAAGCCGATGGGCGGCGCGCAGGCGGCCCGGCAGTGGGTCGATCGTGTCGAACGCAGTGTGGAAGTGCTCGCGCACGAGCGTGAGGATCTGCGTCGAGCTGATGCCCTCCGTGGCGGGATAGACGGCGACGTCGTCGGCCGTGCCGGCCGCCTCCGCGGTCGGCGAGTGCTGCTGCACACGGAACCGGTTGCGCCCCTCGTACTTGCCGGTCAGCGCCAGACGGGTGCCGATCGGGTACTTGCGCTCGAGCCACGGCTGGTTGAAGAACGTGGCTCCCATCAGTCCCGTCTCGTCGGCCACCGTGGCCTCGACGAGCGGGCGCATCCCGCGCCGGCGCACCGGCCGCGAGCGGATCGAGCGCACCTCCACGACGACGCTCGCGGTCTCCCCCGGCACGAGCGCCGCGACGGTGCGGGCCACCTGGCGCCCGCGCGGCAGGAACTCCAGCAGATCGCCGAGCGTGTGCAGCCCAAGCGTCGTCGCGGCCTCCTGGGCCTTCTTGCCGCCCGGGACGTCGAGGCTCTCGGTCCAGCGGGACGGGCGCGGCCAGTGCACGGGCGCCTCGCGGAGCTCGTCACGGGTCAGGTCGTCTGCGGCAGCAAAGGCGCGCACGGTGGGATTGTCGCGAGCAGGGCGGTCAACTCTCTCGCGGTGCGTTCGTGGTGGACCGTGACGTCCTCCCAGCCGTAGCGGATGACGCGCCATCCGGCGATCGTCAGCGCTGCATCGCGGCGGCGATCGTTGGCTCGAACGCCCGGCTGGTCGTGGTAGCGCGCGCCGTCGAGTTCGACCACGACGCGCTGGTCGCGCCAGACGGCATCGACGAGGAACGTCTCGACGTGGATGTTGAGCTCGGGGTCGGGGAGGTATGCGTTTCGGGTGAGCTTGAGGAAGCGTTCCTCCAGCTCGCTGCGGGTCAGGGTGTGGCCCTGGAGGTTGCGGGAGGCCAGGGCATTGAGGGAGGCGGCGCCCTTTCGCCCGCGTCTTTGTTGCGGGGCGAGCGGATGGCCTT
>JAWVFZ010000059.1:0-10673 GCA_033855555.1 Solirubrobacteraceae bacterium | reverse complement strand
GTCAGCTCGGGCGAGGTCAGCTTGTGGTCGCCGAGCAGACGGATGACGTTCATCCCCTTCTCGGTCGGCACCAGCGCGCGGCCGTCGCGCTCGATGTAACCGACGTCGATCAGGCGCTCGATGATCGCCGCGCGCGTCGCGGGCGTGCCGATGCCGGACTCCTTCATCGCCTCGCGCAGCTCGTCGTCGTCGACGAGCTTGCCGGCGGTCTCCATCGCGCCCAGCAGCGATGCGTCGGTGTAGCGCCGCGGCGGCTTGGTCTCCTTCTCCAGCGACTCGACCTCGCGGGTGTCGACCTCCTCGCCCTTCTCGAGCTTGGGCAGCTGCTGGTCGCGACCCTCGTCCTCCTCGGAGGCGGTCTTCTCCTCCTCGGTCATCTCGCCGTAGACGCCGCGCCAGCCCGGCACGAGCAGGACCTTGCCTCGGGTGCGGAAGATGTGGGAAGCCACCGTGGTCTCGACGCGCGTGTTCTCGAACTCGGCCTCGGGATGGAAGACGGCCAGGAAGCGTCGGGCGACCATGTCGTAGACCTTGCGGTCGTCGTCGCTCATCTTCGCGATCGGGTGCTCGGACTTCGTCGGGATGATCGCGTGGTGGTCGCCGACCTTGGCGTCGTCGACGACGCGGCCCAACGGGAGCAGGTCGAGCCCTGTCACGTACGCCGCGGCCTTGGCGTAGACGTCGTTGTGGCCGACGCGCTCGGCGGTCGGCTTGATGTCCGGGACCATGTCCGAGGTCAGGTAACGCGAGCTCGTGCGCGGATAGGTCAGCGCCTTGTGCTCCTCGTACAGGCGCTGGGCCGCGGCGAGCGTGCGGCGTGCGGAGAATCCGTAGCGCGTGTTGGCCTCCCGCTGCAGCGACGTCAGGTCGTAGAGCATCGGCGCGCGCTCGCTGCGCTTGGTCTTGTCCAGCTTGGTGATCTCGCCGCGCTGGCCGCGCACGGCGTCGACGATCGCCTTCGCGTCGTCGGCGTTCTTGATCCGCGGCTGGGCGCCCGCGTGGAAGCGCCCCTCGTAGTTGCGCGCGTCGTCGGTGGCGAACTTCGCGTCGACGAGCCAGTACTTCTCCGGAACGAACGCCCGGATTTCCTCCTCGCGCCTGGTGAGGATCGCGAGCGTCGGCGTCTGGACGCGGCCCAGTGAGACGGCGCCGTCGAAGCTCGAGCGCAGGCGGATCGTCGCCGCGCGGGTGGCGTTCATGCCGACCAGCCAGTCGGCCTCCGAGCGCGAGCGCGCCGCGGCCTCGAGCGTCGCGAGCTCCCCGCCGTCGCGCAGGTTGGCAAAAGCCTCGCGCATCGCGTCGTTGGTCATCGACGACAGCCATAGCCGCTGCACCGGCAGCTTCGCGCCCGCCTTCTCGTAGAGGTAGGCGAAGATCAGCTCACCCTCGCGGCCGGCGTCGCAGGCGTTGATGACGAGGTCGATGTCGTCCCGGCGCAGCAGCTGCTTGACGACGCTCATCTGCTTCTGGGAGCGCTCATCGCGCACGATCAGCTTGAACTTCGGCGGCACGATCGGCAGGTCGGCCATGCGCCATTTCTTGAACTTGTCGTCGTACTCGTCGGGGCCGGCGAGCTGGACGAGATGGCCGACAGCCCAGGAGATCACGTGCTCCGGGCCCTCGAGCGAGCGCTCCTGCCGTTCGCCGGAGGGCGACTTCTTCTCGAACGGACCCGGGAGAACCCGCGCGAGATCGCGCCCGACGGACGGCTTCTCGGCGATCACAAGGGTCTTCGACACGCGGCGTACCGTAGCTCAGCCCGCGCAGGGACCTGTGCCGACAGTCCCGCGCACTGACGCGAGAATCCGGCGCACCACCTGGTCAGGCACCGCGAAGCCGCCGTGCCGGGTACCGGAGGACGCCGCGAAGACGGTGCCCGCCACGCGCCCCTGGCCGTCGACGAGCGGGCCGCCGGAGTTGCCGTGGCGGACGAGTCCGCGCAGCGAGAGCATCGACCGCGTCACCGGCCCGCGGCCGTAGGCGTCCTGGCTGAGCACCTGGCGTGTCGCGCCGAGCCGCGCCGGGCGGACGTCATAGGGCCCATTGAGCGGGAAGCCCAGCACCGCCGCCGAGCCGCCGATCGGCGCCTGAGGCGCCATCGGCAGGACCCGCCCTCCGAGACCGTCCACACGTAGGACCGCGATGTCGTCGTGGACGGAGAAGGCGATCGCGTGGGCGCGCAGCTTGGGCCCGGCGCCGCGCAACTGCACGACGGTGTCGGTCTCCCCCGCCACCACGTGGGCGTTGGTGACCACCACTCCCGGCCGTGCGATCCAGCCCGACCCCTCGATGCCCAGGCCGCAGGCCGTTCCCAGCACGCGCACGACGCCGTCCGCGTCGCGGCGCACGTCGGGATCGCGGGCGATCTTCGCGGTCGGAGCGGGCACGTTGGCCTCGGGGCCGTCGACCGACGGGAAGGGATCGAAGCGCGCAAGCGCATGAAGGATCACGCCGCTGGGCGGGAGTACGCCGTTGAGCGCGCGCAGGATCCGCGACCGCTGGATGTCCTTGCGCAGGGTCGACGCCTGCGGCGCCTGCAGCACAACCGCTCCGGCGACCCACGCGATCCCCAGGGCGATCAGAGCGCTCAGCGCCGCACCGAGCCCCGCGTCGATGGCCCCCAGTCCCGGCATCACGAGCCGGCGGCGCACCGCGACCCCGACCCCTTCCAGGCCGCCCGCGAGCACCGACCCCGCCAGCACCGCACCCGCGAGGCCGAACATCGGCGCGTACGGCGACGAGCTGCCGCCATGGACGAGCAGCGGACCGATCCGGCTGCCGAGGATCGCGCCCACGACAAAGCCCAGAAGCGATAGGGCGCCGACGATGAAACCCGAGCGCGACCCCTGCAGGGCCATCAACAGCCCGAACGCGACGATGATCCAGTCGATGGCCGTCACGTGCGGGAAGGCTATGCCCTGAGATGTGGATGCCGGGGCGCCGGGTAGCCTCCGACCCGAGTTGAGCGCACGTCGGCGAGCGGCAGGGAACGTCACGCAGCGGCGGATGCAGGCCCTGGTCGCCATGGGGGTCCTTGCGTTCGGCGTCGGGATCGTGTGCGGCTCGGTCCACCAGAGCAAGGCCGAGAAGGCGGCCAAGGCGTTCGCATCGGCCTGGCGCCACGGCGACTTCACGCGCATGTACGCCCACCTGAGCCCCGACGCGCGCAAGCGCTTCTCGCCGGCGGCGTTTCGTGCCGCGTACGAGGCAACGGGCATGACGGCGACCGCGAAGCGCTGGGAGATCGGGCCCGCGAGGAACGGTCCGGGCAACACGTTCCGCGTCGCGGTCAGCGTGGTCACGGTCGCCTTCGGGCCCGTCAGCGGGACCGTCGATCTCGCGGCATCCGACGGCGGCGTCGACTGGCGGCCGCACATGTCGTTTCCGGGGCTGCGCGCGGGCGAGCAGCTGACGCGCAGCACGCGGCTGCCACCACGGGCGGCCCTCCTCGCGCGCGACGGGACGCCGTTCTCGCGGCTTGCGGACATCGCGCCACAGGTCGTCGGCGAGCTGGGCCCGATTCCGCCCGAGGATGCCGATCGCCTGCGCGCGCTCGGCTATCCGGATGACGCACAGGTGGGCATCAGCGGACTGCAGCGCTTCCTGCAGGACCGCCTCGGCGGGCGCCCGGGCGGCGAGCTGCGCGCCGGCGGCCGCGTGCTCGGCCATGCCGAGCCGCGGGCCGCCCATTCCGTGCGCACCACGATCTCACCGGCGATCGAGCGCGCCGCGATCACGGCGCTGGCGGGCCGGCTCGGAGGCGTCGTCGCGGTACGACCGCGGTCCGGCGAGATTCTCGCGTTTGTCGGGATCGCCTTCTCGGGGCTCCAGCCGCCCGGTTCGACCATGAAGATCCTGACGCTCACAGGCGCGCTCGAGGCCAAGGTCGCCACGCCGAAGTCGTCATATCCGTACGCGACCGCGACGACGCTCAGCGGCGTCAAGCTCGAGAACGCCAACGGCGAGTCGTGCGGCGGGACGCTCGCGGTGGCCTTCGCGGTCTCCTGCAACTCGGTGTTCGCACCGCTGGGCGCGGCGCTCGGCGCGACGCGCCTGGTGTCGGTCGCCGAGCGCTTCGGCTTCAACCGCGCACCCGACATCCCCGGCGCCGCGACGAGCACGATCCCGCCCGCGTCGGAGATCGGCGACGACCTCGCCGTCGGCTCGTCGGCGATCGGCCAGGGCCGCGTGCAGGCAACCGCGCTGCAGATGGTGCGCGTCGCCTCGGCGATCGCGCTGCGCGGACGCCTGCCCCAGTTCACGCTGGAGCTCCCAGCGCGACCGCGGCGCGCGCCCGCGCCGCGCATCGTGAGCGCGAAGGTCGCCCGCACCGTCGGGAAGCTCATGGTCGGCGTGGTCCGCAACGGCACGGGCGTCCGCGCTCAGATCCCGGGCGTCGTCGTGGCCGGGAAGACCGGAACCGCCGAGCTCGAGACGACGAAGAAGTGCCCCCCGCCTGAGCCGACGGTGCTCGGCGAGGCGCCCCCACCGGAGAGCTGCCAGGACTCCGCGAGCCGGACCGACGACACCGATGCGTGGTTCACCGCCTATGCCCCCGCGGGCAAGCCGCGGATCGCCGTCAGCGTGATGCTCGTGCGCGACGGCGCAGGCGGCGACACCGCGGCGCCGGCGGCCCGCGGCGTTCTCATCGCGGGCCTGAAGCGCTAGGTCGCCTACGTCCTCGTGCGGTAGTGGAGGTGAACCACGCCGTTGCCGAAATGGCGTTCGTCCAGCAGTTCGAGCTCGACCCGGACGTTGTCGGGGAGCGCCTGGTTGCCGCCTCCGACCACGATGGGCGCGATGAGCAGGTGGCACTCGTCGACCAACCCGGCCTTGATGGCCTGGGCGGCGAGGTCGGAACCGCCGACGGTGATGTCACGTGCCGCCTCGGCCTTCATGTGCCGGACCGCTTCAGCGTCGAACTCCCGCTCGATGCGCGTCTTGGAGCTGGACACCGTCTCCAGCGTCCTGGAGTAGACGACCTTGTCGGCCGCTTGCCATATCGCCGTGTAGTCCTTTACGAAGGCCGGCTGGTCGGCGACAGTGTGGGCCGTCTCCCAGTAGACCATCGTCTCGTACATCCGGCGCCCGTAGAGATAGGTGCCGACCGGCCGCTCGAGGTCGTTGACGAAGCTGTGCACCTCCGCGTCGGGCGCAGCCCAGTCGAAGTTGCCTTCCGTGTCCGCCACGTAGCCGTCGAGCGAGGTGATCGCCGAGTAGATCAGCTTGGCCATGGGCGACCCTGCGCCGCGCTAGACGTCGAGGTTCACGGTCCCGACGGTCTGAACGTCCGCGGGATCGTGGATCTTCAGCTCGAGCGGGCGGTTGTCGAGCGTCTGGCGCGGCATCTTGAACAGGAGCAGCTGGCCGCCGATGGAGTTCTGCGAGGCGATCGCGTCGACGTTCGGCAGCAGCGACTTGCCGGGAAGGCTGACCGGGTCATAGCCGAAGTCGTTCGACTTGAGGTCGATGGCCACCGGGTTGAAGACGTTGCTCAGCGTGTCGACGATGTCGAACTGCGTCGCCGGATGCTGCACCTTGTTCGTGTCGTTCTCCACCCGCACGAACACGGCAAACCAGACGTCCTCGGTGCCGAGCTGCGTGGTCACGCCCTTGAGGTACTCGCCATCCTCGGGGTCGGCCGCATTCAACGTGCGCGAGATCTCGACCTGGTACTTCAGATTGCCGAGGTCGACGTAGACGCCCTCCGTGTCGGCCGTCAGCGTCTTGCTCTGTTTGTTGCCGCAGGCCGAGAGCCCCGCGACGAGCGCGAGAGACAGGGCGACGGCGATCAGGCGACGGAGCATCGGCGCGAAAACTACTCGAAGCGATACGCGCTTGCGGGCTTGCGCGCGCCTCCCGCGATCGTCGTCCTGGGGCCCTGCCCGCGGCCCTCCTCGAGGATGCGCTGGACGCGCGAAAGGGAGCGGCGCAGCTTGCGCCGCCAGAAGCGGCGAGCGCCGAGCATCTCGTTGATCCGGTCGCTGAGGATTCCTGGCTCGGTCTCGTAGCTGACCGCGACACGCGTGCTCCGCGCGCCCGCGGGCTCGAGCTCCCAGGTCGTCAGCGTGCGGGTCCGGCCGTACTTGCCGAAGCGCCCCCGCGCGACGATCTTGTGCGGCGCCTGGACGGTCGCGAACGTGATGTCGCCCCACGCAAAGCGCCCTCCCGGGCGGATGTCCACCTTGAAGCGCGCGCCCGCGCCCTTGCCGTAGCTCTCCTCGCGCGTGAGGTGCCAGTCCGCGGTGAAGTGGTCCATGAACTCGCTGTGGTTCGCCACGTCGGCGAGGTACTCGAACACCTCTTGCTGCGGGCGGCCAACCACGATGGAGAGGGCGACGGGGTCCACCGGCCGAAGATTACCCGCCGGTCCGCGGACCGGTCAGGCGGCGTTGCGCAGCACGCGGACGGTCGCCCCGCGGCCGCCGGAGTGCACCTGTTCGGTGCGCTCTGGAGAGTCAGCGCGAAGCGCGCTGCACAGCTCGCAGACCACTGTCCCGCGGCGATACAGATGGACGTGCTCGCCGACGAGTGGCGTGCGTCCGCAATCGCCGCAGCGGTGGCGCCCCGCGTCCATCAGGGAGACGCTCTTGCGAAGCAGCTCGCGCTCCAGGTCCGGCTCGGAGAGGTGGACGCGCGACATGGACGAGGGGTTCGCCGCAGCGGCGCGGGCTCCTGCCCAGTTCGTGTTTCACCAGCCCTGGCGAAAGGGTATGAAGTACTCCAGCGCGGCGCCTCATGCCGGTCCGGCTACGCCTCTTTGCACAGGTAAGTACGCTCGGTCGGCGATTGACACCGTCGTTATGATCGATCACAAGCTGGGTTGCTCGCGGTTGCCGAGCCGCACGGATGAGGGAGCGGAAATGGAGTCACTCACGTCTGGCACACTCGCCGGTACAGGGTCTTTCCGGTGCGAGGAATGCGGGTACGTGGTCACACTCGCGGCCGCGGACAAGCTTCCGGCCTGCCCGGGCTGCAGCGGGGCGAGCTTCTCGCGCGCTTCCCTGTTCTCGGGCGGTCGTTTCAGCCGCCGCGCAAGCGATGGGACCCCCGAGGAGCGAATCGCGGTGCTGGCGGAGGCGCGCGATCGCATCGACGGTCCGGGTCAGTTCCTCGCCTACGAGGATGCGGGTGAGATCAAGGTCGTCCCGCTCGAGCGCGAATGGACCCGGGTCGGGCGCAGCCTCGCCGCCGACGTCCGCTTTGACGACCCGACGGTTTCGCGCCGGCACGCGCTGATCGTGCGCCAGGCCGACGGCGTCCGCGTGCTCGATGACCGCAGCCTCAACGGCGTCTTCGTCAACGGCGAGCGCGTCGAGTGGCACGTCCTGGGCGACGGCGACGAGATCGTGGTCGGGCGCTACCGGCTGCATTTCCTCGAGGTGGCGCCCGAGCTGTCAGCCACCGATGCCGCGCCGCTCGAGACGACGGGCGGCTGATCCTCCCCTTCATGGCTCCAACCGTCGGGATTCGCGTCCGGGCAAGCGGAGGAGAGGGACCGGAGGGGTCCGGACGCGGGAGCCGGACCCCCTCCGACCCTCCCTCGTAGACTTCCCCTCGCGTGGCGCAGAAGATCGCGATCCTCTCCCAGAAGGGCGGTACGGGCAAGACGACGACCGTGCGCACGATCGCGGACGCGTTTCGCCTCGCCGACCTCGACGTACTCGCGGTCGACCTCGACCCGCAGGGCAATCTGAGCGACTACTTCGACGTCCCGGCCGACATCGAGCCGACGATCGGCGATGTGCTGGCCGGGCGCGCGAAGGCCTCGGAGGCGATCCACGACGGGATCCTCCCCGCCAACCTGTCGCTGGCCGAGGCCGAGCTGATGCTCGCCGGCAAGATGGGCCGTGAGCTGACGCTGCGAAAGGCGCTCAAGGACGTCGAGGACGACTACGACGTCGTGCTGATCGACTGTCCGCCGTCGCTCGGGCTGCTCACGGTCAACGCGCTCGTGGCGGCCGACTACGCGCTGCTGAGCTCAGAGGCGCAGTATTTCGCGCTGCAGGGCGTCGAGCAGGCGCTGGAGGTCATCGAGCTGGCGCGCGACGGGCTGAACCCGGACCTCGAGTGGCTCGGCGTCGTCTTCAACATCGCCGATATGCGCACCGTGCACTCGCGCGAGGCCTTCGAGTCGCTGCGCGAGCACGTCAAGGACAAGCTCTTCACCACCACGATCCGTCAGTCGATCGCCTACGCGGAGTCGGCCGAGCGCGCGATCTCCATCCTCGACCACCGGCCGGACCTCGGCTCGGACTACCTCAAACTCGCCGACGAGATGCTCGGGCGGCTGGGAATGTCCGAGGCGCGCCGGCGGCTCGCCGCGGCTTGAGACGCGCGGCGCTCCTCGGAGCGCTGCTGATCGCCGGCTGCGGCGGCGATCAAGTCTCACGTAGCGATACCTCCCCACCGCGCCCCACCCCCTCGATCCCACGGCCTGCCCGGACGGGGCCGGCCCGGCTCGTGTCGGGGCCGTTCGGCGCGCAGCTGCTGCATCGCACCGCGCTGCGCGCCCGCCCCGGCGGCAAGGTGCTCAGCCGGCTGCGAATGCGAACCGAGTTCGGCTCCGCACAGATCCTGGCCGTGGCGCGCGTCCGGGGCCGCTGGTTCGCCGTCCGGACCGCCGCCCTGCCCAACGGCCGCATCGGCTGGATCTCGGCCGACGACGCGAAGCTGCTGCGCGAGACGTGGGCGCTGGAGATCGACCTTTCGCGACGGCGGCTGATCGCGCACCACAAGGGCCGGCGCGCCTTCTCGATTCCCGTCGCCATCGGGAACCCCGCCACGCCGACGCCGACCGGCCGATTCGGCGTCACCGACCGCCTGCGGATGTCCGGCACGACCTACGGCTGCTGCGCGCTCGCCCTCACGGGCCATCAGCCGCACATCCCCCAGGGGTGGGGCGGCGGCACACGGATCGCGATCCATGGCACGCCGAACGAGGGCAGCATCGGCGCCCCGGCCAGCCACGGCTGCCTGCGTGCCTCAACCAGCGGCATGCACCGGCTGATGGCCGTCATCCCGTTGGGGACGACGGTCCACATCCACGCCTAGCCCCAGCGGGGGTCAGCCCCCGGTGGGGTCACCCGGGCGGGGTCAAGTCTTTCATTGCCGCATTTTGCTGCTCGGGGTCAGGGCGTCAGTGGGCGCAGCGCGATTGCGCGTGTCGGGCCTGGCGTCGGCTGCTTGCACTGAGGAGGAGCAGCTCGAGCGCGACTGCGGGCCCGTGCGATCTGGGCCGGATTATGTCCGGTATACGTCCTGAATCCGGCCCACAAGGCGGCCGAGCCACGGCGCTGGCCTCCTTTCCCTCAATGCAAGCAGCCAACGCCAGCCCCGCCCCAGACAAACCGCGCTGCGCATCACCCACACCCCCGCTAAGCGTCCAAATGTGGCAATGAAAGACTTGACCCCCGGCGGCCGAATGTGGCAATGAAAGACTTGACCCCCGGGGGGAGTCGACTAGAGCTCGCGGACGTCGGCGCCCATCGTCTCGAATGGGGCGCGCAGGACGTCGGCCCAGCCTTGGGTTTCGCGTCGGAGGCGCTCGACGACGCCGCCCGTCTGCTCGTACTGGCACCAGACGAGCACCGTCGGGCCGGCGCCCGACAGGGTCGCGCCCAGGGCGCCGAGGTCGCGCGCGCGTGCCATCAGCGCGGCCGATCTCGGGTAGAGGTGCGCGCGGTGGGGCTGATGAAGGCGGTCGCCGAGTCCGCGCGCCACGAGGTCCCAGTCGCCCTTGACGAGCCCGAGCACGAGCAGCGACGCTTGCCCGACGTTGAAGACGGCGTCGGCCAGCGGGACCGAGGCGGGCAGTGCTGCGCGCGCCTCCTTGGTCCGGACGGGTTCGTGCGGTACGACGAGGACGGCTTCGAGGCCCGCCGGAACGTCGAACCGCGCCGCGTGGCCGTCGGCGCACACGACGAAGCCGCCGTACAGGGCGGCCGCGACGTTGTCGGGGTGACCCTCGAGCTCACTGGCGAGCGTGAGCAGGTCGGCGTCCAGCTCGAAGAGGTGGTCTGCGGCCATCAGGCCCGCCACGTACGCCGCGGCGCTCGTCCCGAGGCCGCCGCTCAGCGGGATGTCGGAGCGGATGCGGAAGGTGAATTGATCCGGGGCGTGCAGGCGCTCGAAGCCGCGGACAGCGAGGTTGCGCCGGTCGCGCGCGATCTGGAGCTCGGTCTCGACGGCGAACGTGCCGGTCTCCTCCACCTCGAGCTCCATGTGGAGCGCGAGCGCGGCGGCGAACGCATCGAAGCCGGGTCCCAGGTTCGCCGAGCTGGCGGGGACGCGGACGACGCGCCGGCGGTTCATCCCAGCACCGCGTGCTCGACGGCGCCGATGGTCGCTTCCGACGGGACGACGGAGCCGGCCTGTTCGAGCGCGGTCTGCGGATCCTTGAGCCCGTGGCCGGTGAGGACGCAGACGATGCGCTGGGCGTCGCCGGCGCCGTGCGCGAGCAGGCCGGCCACCGAGGCGGCGCTCGCCGGCTCGCAGAAGACGCCCTCGCGTGCCGCGAGCAGCCGATAGGCGTCAAGGATCTGCTCGTCGGAGACGGCCTGGACGCCGCCGCGCGAATCGCGCATCGCCGCCATCGCCTCCTCCCAGCGCGCTGGGTTGCCGATGCGGATGGCGCTCGCGATCGTCTCGGGCTTCTCGACGCGCTCGCCGGT
>JAWVFZ010000058.1:0-4595 GCA_033855555.1 Solirubrobacteraceae bacterium | reverse complement strand
ATGCGGCGCAGGACTGCGCGCCGCTGCCTGCCGACCGGCACATCGTCTGGACGCGCAAAGTTGGCCGCCGCCTGCCGCCGCGCGTCACGATCCCGATCTCGCGCCTGGACGCCCGCGGTCGCGTCGTCTCTGTGGTTCGGCCCCCGGGTCCCGAGGTCGTGAGCGACGCGCCGGATACCACGGTGGGCCTGACGCTGAGCGCGTTCGCCCCGGCCAACCTCTCGATCCGTTTGGGCGCATCCGTGACCTGGCGCTTCGACGACGCGCTGGCCCACAACGTCAGCCTCGCGAGCGGCCCACGCGGCATCTACTCCCCCAACCTCCACCAGGGCGACACCTACACGCGCCAGTTCACCGTCCCGGGCACCTACAAGCTGTTCTGCTACCTGCACCCGCTGACGATGAACCAGGTTGTCACGGTCCGCCCCTAGCCGGCGGGGTCAAGTCTTTCATTGCCGCATTTTGCCGCTTGGCGAGTTGCGGGGGCGGTCAGTTCGGGCGATCGCGCAGCGCAAAGCCTGGTTTGGGCATTGAGGGAAGGGAGCCGGCAAGCGGCGGGGACCTGGGCCCTTTTGTGCGCGCTATCCGCGAGTTAGAGGGCCCACGTCGGCGGACGAGCCGCGGCGGCAGTGCTCCTAGGTCGACGGGCCGAACGGCCCGCGTGGTGGGTCTTCCTCGGGCGGGGGCTCGGGGGCCGCTGGCGGCGCGGGCGCGGTCGGCGCGTCGGGGAGCGGGGGAGGCGGGGCGGGCGGCTCGAACCCGCCGTGGGTCGCGGGCGCGGGCTGTGCCTGGACCGGGACCTCCGGTGCGGCGGGCGGCGCGTTCGAGGGGAGCGGCGCGGGCGCTGCGGGCTCGCCGATCTGGCGCGCGTGGTCGTCGGTGAACGGGGGATAGGTCTCCGTCACCAGGAGCATCAGAGCGTAGGCCCGCGCGGTGTAGGAGATCCCCAGCCCGATCACGTCCTGAAGACCTTTCGGCTGCTTGCCGGTGATGACGATCACAACCCACGACGCGATCGCCGCGAGCTCGAAGACGAGCGTCATCACGTACGCGATCAGGTACGCGGGAATGATGTAGAAGATCCGCAGCAGGACCTTCACGCGGTTGTACTCGGCGAGCGGCGGCCCGATCTTCAGGCGCACCGTGTACGACGACTCCTCGGCGCCGGAGAACGGCGGGTACGGGTCCGCCAGTAGCCATGTGTAGGCGTGGACGCGCGTTGCGTAGCGCAGGAAGCCCGCGGTGAAGTCGTACAGGGCCTGCGGCCAGCGACCGGTGAACAGCAGCGCGAACCACGCGACCACGACCGCCACGAACGCGCCGATCCCGTAGAACGCCAGGACGATGTAGTGGGGGATGACGAGGAGGAGGCGGAAGAACGTCGTGAGCCGGCTGCGCTCTTCGACGTAATCGGCCTCGAAGCTGACTGGATAGGTGGACACGCGCCGACGCTAGCGCGATGCGCGGACGCGGCGCAAGCGCGTCCAACCCCGGCGGACGGTGGCGTCAGCTGCCCCTGGCCGGGTCTCCACAAGGTCGCGGTCCAGCGCCGCGACGAGCCCGAGCGTGAGCTGTGTGAGGTCGTCCACGCCGCCCTCGAGGGCGATCGCCGGCCAGCGCGCTCCACGAGCGGCCGATGCGGGTGAAGCCGAGCGCCCCCGGCGCGCGGGTGCGGCGCCACGCAGCAGCGCGACCAACCGCGGATGGAAGCGCTGGGGCAGCAGCCCTCCGTCGCTGAGCAGGAATCCCGGCGCGCCCTCTCGCAGCTCGACGACCACGACATCGGTTGCATCGGTCCCGGCGCGACGCTGGGCGCGCAAAAACGCCCGCATCGCCTGCGGGCCCGCGACGACGACCTCTGGCGCCAGGCGCGCCGGCGGCGAGCGGTCCAGCGCTGCGAGCACGGCGAGCGCCGCTGCAGGTCCGGCGGCGGCGTCGCGCGGCCGCGTGACCCATGCGTCCAGAAACGCCCCGACCGCGGCGATGCAGACGGCGGTCGGGAGCAGCTGCGCGGCGCCGAGCGCCTTGCCACCCGTTCCGCCGGTGCGCACGGCCGCGAAGGCGACCAGCGCGGCCAGCGCCAGCCCGAGCAGCACCCGCGGGCCGGGGAGGCGCGCGCGGGCGAGCGCGCGCTCGGCCAGCGGGACCGGCTGCGCGTCGGCGCGGCAGGTGAGCAGCAGCCTGACGGCGCCGTCCGCGGGCTCGCGTGCCCCCCATACGGTCTGCGTCGCGCGCCGCGGCGTCAGCAGCGGCGTCAACGGGATCGCCACCAGCGCGGCGACCGCCATCCACAGCCCGACGACGGGGTGATCGACGCTCACGACGCTCGCGGCCACACCGAGCGCGCTCACCGCCGCGAGCAGGCCTGCGCTCCCGGGTCGCACCCAAACCGTCTGGGTCCTCGGCCGGCGGCCCGTCGCGCGCAGGCGCCGCGCGAGCGCCCGGGCGGCGCGCCGTTCGGCGTCGCTGCACGGCCCGCGGCCCTCGATGGCGCGCAACTCGTCGGCGATCTCGGTCGGATCCATCCCGGTCGGGGACAGTAGTGTTCGGCCGCGTCATGGACGCCAGCGACCTCGCCTTTGCAGGAGCCGCCGAGCAGGCCCGGCTGATCGCCGCCGGCGACGTCTCGTCGCGCGAGCTCGTCCAGACCTACCTGGACCGGATCGACCGGCTCAACCCTCAGCTGAACGCCTGGCGCGTGGTCTTCGCCGAGCGAGCGCTCGCCGAGGCCGACCAGGCCGACGCACGCCGCGGCGCGGGCGGCGAGCGACCGCTGCTGGGCGTGCCGATCGCGATCAAGGACGACATCGACGTCGCCGGCGAGCCGACCGCCTGGGGCACGTCCGCGCACGCCGGCCCGGTCGCCCGCGACGCCGACCTCGTATCGAAGCTGCGCACCGCGGGCGCCATCGTCCTGGGCAAGACGCACGTGCCCGAGATGACGATCTGGCCGTTCACCGAGACCATCACGTTCGGCGCCACGCGCAACCCGTGGGACCTCGACCGCACACCCGGGGGGTCGTCGGGCGGGACCGCCGCAGCGGTCGCATCGGGGATGGTGGGCATCGGCGTCGGCTCCGATGGCGCCGGCTCGATCCGCATCCCCGCCGCTTGGTGCGGGCTCTTCGGCATCAAGCCCCAGCGCGATCGCGTGCCGCTCGCCCCGCACGACGACGCCTGGCAGGGGATGTCGGTCAACGGGCCGCTCACGCGCCGCGTGGCCGACGCAGCGCTGTTCCTCGACGCGACGACCGGCGAAAACGGCTTCGCAGCCGCGGCTGCGCGGGAGCCCGGGAAGCTGCGCATCGCCGTCTCCACGAAGCTTGCCCCCGGCCAGCTCGCACGCGTCTCGCCCGACGCACGCGCGGCCGTGGAGCGCACGGCGGAGATGCTGCGCTCGCTCGGCCACGAGGTGACCGTGCGCGATCCCGAGCTGCCCGCCTCGCTGTTCACCAACGTCCTCGTGCGCTATCTGCGCGGCATCCACGACGACGTCGAGCACGCGATGCCCCACCCGCAGCGCCTGGAGCCGCGCACCCGCGCGATGGCGCGCCTCGGTGGGCTGATTCCCGCGAGCGTGGTCGCCAAGCAGCGCGCTGCGGAACAGGCGATCGCCGCCCGGATCAACGCGATCTTCGACCACGCCGACGTCCTGCTGCAGCCCGGCCCCGTCGCCGGGCCCTTCAAGGTCGGCCAGTTCCACGGCCGCGGCGCGATGTGGACGCTCAACAGTGTCGCGGCGCGCGTGCCGTTCCAGGGCTGGTGGAACGCGACGGGGCAGCCCGCGTGCGTGGTGCCGTCCGGTCTCGATCGCGACGGGCTGCCGGTGGGCGTCCAGCTCGTCGGGCGCCCGAGCGACGAGGCGACGCTGCTCTCGCTCAGCGCCCAGCTCGAGGCCGAGCGTCCCTGGGCCGACCGGCGCCCGCCGGTCAGTTGAGCGCCCAGCTGCTCGCCGTCGCCGAGGAGGCGGCGCGGGCCGCCGGGGCGATCCTGACCGAGCGGTTCGGGACCGAGCGTGCGCTCGAGCAGACGAAGTCCTCGCCGACCGACCTCGTCAGCGAGGCCGACCTGCTCGCCGAGCAGGCGATCCGCGACGTCCTATACGAGCGCGCGCCGGGCGACGCGATCATGGGTGAGGAGGGCGCCGACACGCCGGGGACCACGGGCCGGCGCTGGATCGTCGACCCCCTCGATGGCACGATCAACTTCCTCTTCGGCATCCCGCAGTGGGCGGTGTCCGTCGCCTGCGAGGGCATCGCCGGGGTGAGCTTCGACCCGAGCCGCAACGAGCTCTTCGCCGCCAGCGAGGGGCGGGCGACGCTGAACGGCACGCCGCTGCGCGCGTCGCAGCCCAAGGACCTGGCGTCTGCGCTGGTGGCGACGGGCTTCGGCTACGAGGCGTCGGTTCGCGCAGGCCAGGCCGAGACGGTCGCGAAGGTGCTGCCGCTGGTGCGAGACATCCGGCGCGCAGGCGCGGCGGCCCTGGATCTCGCATGGCTCGCGGCGGGCAGGCTCGACGCCTACTACGAACGCGGGGTCAAGCCGTGGGACACCGCGGCCGGCGAGCTGCTCTGCGCGGCGGTCGGCTTGGAGGT
>JAWVFZ010000057.1:0-5213 GCA_033855555.1 Solirubrobacteraceae bacterium | reverse complement strand
CATCCCCTCGCGCGCGCGGTCGCGCTCGCGCGCGATCGCCTCGGGACCCGCAGGCGCGATCCCGTCCTCGATCGCGGCGAGCATCGCGGCACCGACGGCGTCCGCCGCGCCGGCGGGCTGCACCACCGCCTGGCCGAGGCGGGTCCCGAGCGCGGCGAGCTTCGCCTCGTGGGCATAGGCGATCGCCGGCACGCCCGCGGCGGCGGCCGCGACGAGCGCATGGAAGCGCAACGCGACGACGAGCCGCGCGCCGGCGAAGAAGCCGCGCGCCTCGGCGAGCGTGGCCGGCGGCGGCACGATCTCGGCGGGCTCCGGCAGCGCGGCCGCGACCGCGCGGGCAAGCGCCAGGTCGTCGTCGTCGGAGCCCAGCACCTGCCAGGGCTGCAGCCGCAGCCGCAGGCCGGCGCGCTGCAGCGGTGCCAGGACAAGGGCAAGGCGGCGGGAGAGCCCGGGACCGCCCGCCCAGCTGCTCAGCGCGACGATCACGGCGTCGCCGCGCGCGGTCGGCGCGGAGGGGGCTTCGATGCGGGTCCAGCTTGCGTCGGCGCCGACCCGGAACGGGGCGGGCGCGCCGGCCTCCACGAGCAACCGCGCCGATTCGACGTCGCGCAACACCAGCAGGTCCGCGCGGCGCACGATCGCGCGCGCCAGCGCGCGGGCGCGGCGGGTGGCGAGCGGCGCCGCGCCGACCCCCGCGAGTGCCAGCGGAGCGCCGGCGGCGCTTGCGCCGGCCGCGACGCCGAGCGCGTTGCGCAGCAGCTCCAGCGGCCGCCGGTTGCTGCGGGGATGCAGCGTCTTGAAGATCGTCCCGCCGGCGACGACGACGCCGTCGGCGCGGCCCACCGCTCGGGCGACGGCGCGCGGGTCGCGCGCAGGTACCGCTTCGATCCCGTGGAGCGCTTCAGTCTGCACGGGATCGGAGCTCGTGGCGGCCAGCGGCCACGCGCTGAGCGCGTCCACGAATGACGCCAGAAGCGCCTCGTCGCCGGGATTATGCTGCCCGAAGGCTCCCGCCAGCAGCACCGTCATCGCACACCTCCCCGTAGAGCTGGAGGTGACGATCGGCGACCTGCGGCCACGCCCGCGCGCCGGCGAGCGCGCTCGTCGCGGCCGCCAGGCGCTCGCGTGCAGTCACGTCGCCGGCGAGCACCCGCAGGCGCGCGGCGATCGACTCGGCATCGGGCACGACCGCCTCGGCGATCGACGCGCCAATGCATGCGGCGAGCGGCACCGACAGCAGCGCGGGTGTGCCCGCGCCCAGTGCGAGCGCGAGCGGGCCGCTTGTCGCGAACGGCCGCGGGTAGGGCACGAGCGCCACGTCGGCGGCGGCGAACCAGTCGGCGACCGCGTGACCGGGGACGTAGCCGGTGAAGTCCGCCGAGGCGCCCCAGCGCTCCTGCAGTTCGGCTGCATAGGCATCGCCCGACGCGACCAGCCGCGGGTGGGGCCCGCCGGCCACGACCAGCCGGACCGCGTCGCTCGCCAGCCGGGCGCCCTCGAGCGCCGCCTCGAGCCCCTTGTACGGGGCCAGGAAGCCGAAGCACAGCACGAGCAGGCGCCGCTCGTCGGCGAGGCCGAGTCGCTCCCGGGCCGCGCGCGGATCCGTGCTCGTCGGGTCGACTCCGTGCGGGATCACCGTGGCCTCCGGGATCGCATGGGCGAGGCCGGGCTCGTGCACCACGACGGCGCGGGCGTTGCGCCGGATGGCGCTCTGGACGCCGGCGAGCCCGGCGCGCGCGACCCGCACGGGTGCGCGCACCCGATGAAGGCGCGTGAACGCGCGGTCGATCGTCTGGGTGTCGACGACGTGGTGCATCGTCACGACCGTCGGCACCCCGGAGCGCCGCAGCAGGCGCAGCGCGTGGGGCAGCCCGGGCACGGAGCTGGGTCCGCCGTAGAGGAACGTCTCGTGCTGCAGGTGGACCAGCGGCGCGCCGGTCGCCCGCGCCGCGACCGCGGCGCGCGGCAGCGCCGTGGGACCCGGCGCGAACGCCCGCTCAACCGCGACGGCGCCGTGGCGCTCGCGCCGCGGCGCGCCGTCCTCGGTGGGCGCGATCACCGCGACCTCCGCGCCGCGCTCGGCCAGGGCGCCGGCGAGACGCGCCGTGTAGCCGGAGACGCCGCTGAAGCCGCCGTGGCGCTCGCCGCCGGCCGGGTAGGGGCTGATCAGGGTGACGTCAGGAGCCGCCATGTACCGGCTCCCCTCGCATCGCCGCGAACGACGGCAGCCGCCCCGCCCCGCCGCGCGTGCGGCGCCGGGCCCACAGGCGCAGCAGCGAGGCGCCCATGCGCCCGCTGTCGCCCACGGCGCTGACGCGCGAGCCCTCCTGATCGATCCAGATCGTGGGGACCTCGACGATCCGGTGCCCCGCCTCGGCGGCAGAGGCCAGCAGGTCGACGTCGAACAGCAGGTCGCGAGCGCGCAGGCGCGGGAGCACGTCGTGGACGACCTCGCGGCGCAACACCTTCGCGCCGCACTGGGTGTCGCGGTAGGGCAGCCCGAGCAGCCGCCGAACGGCCAGCGCGAAGCCCGCGCTGGTCAGCCGCCGCGCGAGCGGGCGCCGCGCGGGGAGGACCGCGGCGGGATGCCGGCGGGTCGCGATCGCGCCGTCGGCCTGCATCGCCGCATCGGCGAGGCGCAGCAACTCCTGCGGGGGCGTCGCGCCGTCGGCGTCCACGAACGCGACGAGCTCGGCGTCCGCCTGGCGGAACGTCTCTGCGATCACCCCGCCCTTGCCCAGCTTCGGATACTCGAACAGCTCCACACGGGCGTCTTCGCAAGCGTGGGCTTGCACGACCTCCGCCGTGCGGTCGCGGCAGTCGTCCATCGCCACGAGGAACCTGACGTCCGGATCCGGGCAGGCGTCTCGGTAGACGCTGAGCGTGCGGCCGATCCGGTCCTCCTCGTTGTGCGCGGGCATGACGATGTCGAGGCGCAAGCCGTTCTCCCTCTTGCAGGTCGGGGTTTGGGGTGCGGGTGTTCCACCGCGCGGCCCTGACCCGCCAGGTGCTCCCGTCAAGCGGAAATTGGAAGCGCCGTCGGATCGCTGCTGGGCCGGTTCGGCAGTCGCTCGTGCGAGGGCTGCCCACCTGGGAGAACACGAAACGCGATGTGCGCGAGCGCACACAAGGCCTACGCGGTCAGGCCACTGACTACGATGGGCCGCGATGTCCGATGTAACCGTGGCCGAGGAGGAGTACCTCCAGACCCTCTACTGGCTCTTCGAGGCGAAGCTGCCCATGACCGGAGCCAACGTCGCCCGCGCGATGCAACTGTCGGCGCCCACCGTCCACGAGATGGTCGGGCGACTCGAGCGCGACGGCCACATCACCAGGTCGTCCGACAAGGCGATCTCGTTCACCGACTCCGGTCGCGAGCACGCCGAGGCGATCGTCCGCCGCCACCGGCTCATCGAGCGCTTCCTGACCGACGTCCTCGGCATCCCGTGGGACGAGGTCCACGAGGAGGCCGAGCGCCTTGAGCATGCGATGTCGCCTGTGCTCGAGCAGCGGATGCTCGCCGCGATCGGCGACGCGAAGACGTGTCCGCACGGTCACCCGATCGAGGCGGGATCGCGCATCGAGGGCGCCCCGCTGGCCGATGTCGAGGTTGGCGCGAAGGTCACCGTTCTGCGCTTCGAGAACGAGGCCGAAGATCTCCTGCACGAGCTCAAGGCCACCGGCCTGGAGCCTGGGATGGTGGGAACCCTGGCCGCTTCCGATGCCGACGAGGTCGTCATCGAGGACGCCGCCGGGACGCGCGTGTCGGTCACGCCCAGCGTGGCGGCGACGGTCTCGGTGCTCGCCGACCCGGCCCCGCCGCCGCGCGTCGCGCTGCCCGAGCAGCTCGTGCTGGGGCGCGACCGCTACGGGCGGTAGATGGTTCGCACCGCGTCCGTGGACGACGCAGCGGCGTGCGCGGCGATCTACGCGCCGTACGTCAACGACACGGCGATCAGCTTCGAGGACGTGCCGCCGACGCCCGCGGAGATGGCCGAACGCATCGCGGCGGCGCTGCGGACGCACACGTGGGTGGTGCTCGAGGAGGGCGGACGAGTCCGCGGCTACGCCTACGGCGGCCCCTTCAGCGGCCGGGCGGCCTACCGGTGGTCCTGCGAGGTCACCGTCTACGTCGAGCAGGGCACGCGCCGCAGCGGCGCGGGGCGGCGCCTCTACACGGCTGTCTTCGAGCGGCTGCGCGAGCGCGGTTACCTGACGGCGGTCGCCGTGATGACGTTGCCCAACGAGGCCAGCGTCGGCCTGCACCGCGCGATGGGGTTCGAGTCCGTCGGGACCTATCGCCGGATCGGCTACAAGCTCGGCGCCTGGCACGACGTCCACTGGGCCCAGCGCCCGCTCGGTGACCAGCCCGACCCGCCGGCCGAGATCAGCTGAGCCCGTGGTCTACGCCGCGGGCGCGGGCTCGCCGCTCACGGCGTGCACCGCTTCGGCCAGCCGCCGCACGCCTTCGTCGATCTGATCGACGGTGACGCCGGAGTAGGCCAGGCGCAGCGTGTTGCGGCCACCCTCGAGCAGGAAGTCCGTGCCCTTGACGATCGCCACGCCGCGCTCCTGGGCCGCGCTGAAGATCGCGTCGACGTCGGCGTCTTCGGGGAGCGTCACCCACATGAAGTAGCCGCCCTGGGGCGGGGTGAAGCGCGCCTCCGGGAGGTGCCGGCCCAGCGAGTCGGCCAGTGCGTCGACGCGCTCCGCGAGCGCCTGCTTGACCGTCTCGATCGAGCGGTCCAGCGCACCGCTGAGGCAGAACTCGTGCACGATCGACTGGGCGACCATGTTCGGCGAGATGTAGGTGTTCGTCGCACGCTTGGCGATCGTGGCGATCAGCTCGGCCGGCCCCACGAGGTAGACCACGCGGATCCCGGGGCACACCGTCTTGGAGAACGAGGACGCGTAGACGACCTTGCCGGCCTCGTCCTGGGACAGCATGGTCGGCAGTCCCTCACCCTCGAAGCGGATGTCGATGTAGGGGTCGTCCTCGAAGATCACGAAGTCGTGCTCGCGGGCGAGCTCGAGCAGCCCGTCGCGCTTCTCGCGGCCCAGCGTGTAGCCGGCCGGGTTCTGGAAGTTGGGGATGATGTGCGCCAGCCGCGGTCGCAGCCCGTCCTCGAGCAGCGTGCCGAGGCCCGAGACGTCGAGGCCGTCGGGCTCGAGCGCGACGGCGCGGATGTCCGCGCCGCGGCCGCGCAGGCTCA
>JAWVFZ010000056.1:0-4915 GCA_033855555.1 Solirubrobacteraceae bacterium | reverse complement strand
CGCTTGGAGTCTGTGGGGGCTCATGAACTGCGGCAAGGGCGAGCCGGGCCAGGTGATGCACGTCTCGCATGGCGCCGCGCCCGCGCGCTTTCGCGACGTGCAAGTGGGCGTCGCCTGATGGGAATGGAGATCGCGGAGCGCGCGCTCGCGCTGTGCGACGACGACGAGGCGCAGGTCACGGTGACGCGCGAGCGCTCGCTCCTGTCGCGCTTCGCCCGCTCACATCCCACCCAGGCCACGTCGGTCGACGACCTGACCGTGAACGTGCTGATCCTGCGCGACGGCCACGTCGGCACCGCGGAGACGAACCTGACCGACGACGAGGGGCTCCGCGCCGCCGTCGCCCGCGCGCGGAGCGCCGCAAACGCTGCGGCGGCGACCGGCGCCGAGCGCGATCACCCCGGCCTGCCTGCGGCGCCCGATGCGTATCCACACCACGACGGCTGGGATGCCGAGACCGCGCGGCTCGAGCCGGCTGCCGCGGGCACGGCCCTGGCGACCGCGTTCGCCATCGCCGCCGAGCATCGGTTCGAGGCCTTCGGCATCTGGACCGCCGGCGACGTGGAGACGACGATCGCCTCGAGCGCCGGCGTGCGCGCCCGCGATCGCGTCACCGACAGCTACATGAAGGTCATCTGCCGCGATGAATCCGGCCGCTCGGGCTGGGGCGCGGCCGCGGGACGCGACCTCGCGGCACTCGACGCCGCGGGGATCGCCCGCGAGGCCGCGGCGAAGGTGCCGCGCGAGGATCCGATCGAGATCCCGGCCGGCGAGTACCCGGTCGTCCTGGAGCCCGACGCGGTCGGCGAGCTGCTGCTCTACCTCGGCTATCTCGCGTTCAACGGCCTCGCCCACGCCGAGGGCCGCGGGGCGCTCGAGGGGCGCCTGGGCACCCGCGTCGCCGCGCCTGCGATCAACCTCGCCGATTCGCCCCGCTCCGCGCTGACGCTGCCCCGCGCGTTCGACCAGGAGGCGATTGGAAAGAAGCCGCTGCCGCTGATCCAGGACGGCATCGCTCACCGCGTCGTCCACGACCTGCGCTCCGCGGCGCGCGCCGGGACGGTCACGACGGGACACGCGGTCGCGCCCGGCGGTTCGCCCGACGGACCGGTCCCGACCAACCTGGTGCTCGCAGGGGGTGGCGCGGCCGACAGCGCAGAGCTGGTGGCACCCATCGAGCGCGGCCTCTACGTGACCCGGCTCTGGTACGTCAACCCCGTCCACGCCAAGCAGACCCTGCTGACCGGGACCAGCCGCGACGGCACGTACCTGATCGAGGACGGCCGCATCACGCAGCCGGTGCGCGACGTGCGCTTCACCGACTCGGTTCTGCGCATCCTCGAGGCGACCGAGGCGCTGACGATGCGCCAGCGGCTGGTCAGCAGCGCGGACTTCTACCACCGGCGCTTCGCGCTCGGTGTGGTGTGCCCGGCGCTGCGCGCGCAGGGCTTTCGCGTCACCGGCGTCAAGCCGGCGTAGGGGCCGCTACCAGGGGGCCTTGAGCAGCAGGATCGTGTTGCACGCGAAGGCGATCGCGAAGCCCACGGTCCAGCGGTTCAGGTTGCGCTCGACGAGTGAGCCGCCGCCGAGCGAGCCCTGGCCGGAGCCGACGCCGAACGCGCCGGAGAGGCCGGAGTCCTTGCCCGAGTGCATGAGCACCAGGAAGATCAGGCCGATCGAGAGGCCGATCTGGATGATCGAGAAGAGCAGCTCCATCTCTCAGGATGCTAGCCGGTCGAGCTCTCGCAGGATCTCGACAGCCTCGGCGCGCAGCCTGCGGTCCTGCTCCCGGTAGTCCTCGTCCGAGAGCTTGCCGGTGCGCCAGTCGATCTCGGCGTCGCGGATCTCGCGGTACTTGGCCTCCTTGGCCACCTCGAGCGAAGCCCGGTCGCCGGCCGGGGCCAGATCCGTGCTCTCGGGATTGCGCAGCGGCGCGCTCACGACCCACACCACCACGGCGAGGGCGAGGATGATCAGGATGGCTTCCAACTAGCTCGCGGTGGGCGCTGTGGGCGCCGTGGGCGCCGTGGACTCGCGCGCGACGCGGGAGAGGTAGCCCGCGCGGACGCGCCGGGTCGCGCCGCCCGGCGGAGGCCAGAGCGCCGTGAGGCCGCCGAACAGGATCACGATCGCGCCGAGCCAGATCCACGTGACCAGGGGCGAGACGATGAAGCGGAACTGCGCCGGCGGCGGGTGGTGCTGGTAGCGATCGACGATGCCGCGGATCGCGGTGCCCAGCAGCGCGGCGCCCATGCTCGGCGGCAGGTTGCGCGCGGCGGCGAAGACCTTGTCGCCCTTGCTGATGACCGGCCGCAGTGGATCGGTGTCGGGCGTGATGACCGTCCACACGTCCTGGCGCGTCCCGGCCTTCAGGCCGACCTCGCTTGTCTGCTCGCCCTCGAAGTAGCGGCTGATCATGCCCAGCGAGCTGTCGTCGGTCGGGTAGTAGCCGCGCTCGGTGTGCAGCCGCGTGACGAGCTTGCCGTCCTTGCGGACGGTCAGGTCGCCGCCGAGGTTGATCTTCTCCAGGCTGCCCGCGCGCGTGGAGATGTTGGCGGTCGCCCGGTCGTAGTGGATGTTGTAGCCGCCGACGCTCGCGCTCTGGCCGACGGTGAGCGTCGGCGTGACGATGTGCTGGAAGGCCGAGGAGGCGGCGAGCCCCGCGAACAGCAGCGCGATCCCGGCATGGACCAGGTAGCCGCCGTAGCGCCGCCGGTTGCGGCGCACCATCGAGATGAGCGCCACGGGCAGCCGCTCGCCGCTCATCGCCCGCCGCGCGCGCGTGCCGCGCCAGAACTCCTGGCCGACGCAGCCCAGCAGGAACCCGCACGCCACGAACATCAGCTCCGCGGCCGGGCGGCGGCCGGCGCCCAGCCCGAGCGATACCGCGAGGGCCGCGAGCGCGATGCCCACCGGCACGAGGAAGTTGCGCCGCGCGTTGACGGCCGTCGCGCGGCGCCAGGAGAGCAGGGGGCCGATGCCCGAGAGCACCGCAAGGAGGATGGACAGCGGGACGATGTACTTGCCGAACCACGGCGGGCCCAGCGCATGCTTGGTGCCCGTCAGCGCCTCAGAGATCAGTGGGAAGAACGTGCCCCAGAACACGACGAACGTCATCGCGATGAACACGAGGTTGTTGCCCAGGAAGAAGGCCTCGCGGGAGAGCAGCGACTCGATCCGGTGCTCGCTCGCGAGCATCGCCCGCCGCGACACGACCAGGCCGATCGAGCCGGCGGCGCAGATCGCGATCAACCCGGTGAACGCCCACGCGATCGTGTTGCCCTGCTCGACGAACGCATGGATCGAGTCGAGGACGCCGCTGCGGACGAGGAACGTGCCGACGATCGCCAGGGTGCCGGTGGCCAGCGTCAGCGAGACATTCCAGACCTTCAGCATTCCGCGCTTTTCCTGGATCTGCACGGAATGGATCAGCGCGGTGGCGGTCAGCCACGGCAGCAGCGCCGCGTTCTCGACCGGATCCCACGCCCAGTAGCCGCCCCAGCCGAGCTCGACGTAGGACCACCGCGCGCCGAGCAGCAGGCCGATGCCGAGCGCCAGCCAGCTGGCCAGCGCGAAACGGCGCGTCGCGGCGATCCACTCCGCGTCGACACGGCGCGCGATGAGCGCGCCGATCGCGAACGCGAACGGGACCGCCGCCAGCGTGTAGCCCGAATACAGCGCGATCGGGTGGGTCATCATCGACGGGTGGCGCAGCAGCGGGTTGAGCCCGGTGCCCTCGGCAGGCGCCCCGCCGGCGACGGTGTCGAACGGCGACGTCGAGAAGACGAGCAGGCCGATGAAGAACGCCGCGAACCCCAGGAGCACCGCGGTCGCATAGGGCGTGACGTCGCGCAGGCGCCCGCGGGTGATCGTCAGCACCACGCTCGACCACATGCACAGCAGGAAGGCCCAGAGCAGCAGCGAGCCCTCCTGCGAGGACCACGCAGCCGCAGCCTTGTAGAAGAACGGCGTCGTGGTCGACGAATGCGTCGCCACGGTGACAAACGAGAAGTCGGAGCGCAGGAAGGCGACCTCGAGGACTGCGAAGGCCACCGTCACCAGGCCCGCCGTCGCGTACATCGCGCGCCGCGCCGACTCGGTGTAGCCGCGGTTTCCAGCCCGCGCGCCGTAGACCGCCGCCCCTATCCCGTAGACCGTGAGGGCAAGGGCGATGATCAGACAGGCACGACCGAACACCGGCATACGATCAAGTCTGCTTCTGCTTGGCGGAGAACTTCGAGGGGCACTTCGTGATCAGCGAGTCGCGCTGGCCGACGAATGTCCCGGCGGCGCCCTCGCGCACGTCGACGATCACCTCGCGCCCATCCTTGAACGGGTCGGGCACCGAGCCCGAGTAGCGGATCCAGATCGCCCGCGAGCCCGCGGTGGCCTTGCGGTCGCGGACCTGGAAGCGGATCCCGTCCCCGACCTTGCTGATGGAGCCGTTCACGACCTTGCCTGTCAAGTGGTAGCTGCGGCCGCGATCGGCGTGCGCGACCAGCTGCGAAGGCTCCACCGCCTCGCTCGAGGCGCTGAAGGACGTGTAGATGAGGGCGGCGGCGAGCAACACGGCGGCGCTCAGCGCGACCCCCAGGCGAATTCTGCGCTTGCGGCTGGGGTCCATCGGCGAGCGCGGATTATCGCAGTCTGTCGATGACGCGGCTGCGCCATTCAAGCGGCGAGACAGGATTTCCGACATCAGAAGGGAAACCTTCATCGCAGTCCCGCGTTTGATGTCTTGAAGCACGATGCGCGTTCGCCCTCTCCGCCAAGTCACCCGCCGCACCGCCGCCCCCAGCCGCCGGCGCCACACGGCACCCGCTCCGCCCCCTCCAGCGCAGGCTCCAGAGCTCAAGGCCGAGCGGCGCCTGCGGGAGTCCGGCGGCCCCGAGGACGTCGCGTTCTACACCTGCGG
>JAWVFZ010000055.1:0-3120 GCA_033855555.1 Solirubrobacteraceae bacterium | reverse complement strand
GGCATCGAGCGCGGCGTCACGATCGAGGCGGTCGAGCTCCTCGAGAAGTCCGGCGGGCGCTCGGGTTCGTGGCGCCGTGACGGCTGAGCGCCCGGAACTCGCGCACATCGCTGGGCACTGCCCGCTCTCCCTCGGTTCCGAGCAGGTCCGGCTCCACGCGCGAGCGCACGAGCTCGCCGGCCACAGCGTCGACCCGTAGCGCGGAGGCTCCGGGCCGCGCCGAAACCACGCGCACAAGAGCATCGCCCTCGATCACGAGCCCGACCCCGTCGTCCAGCGCCCACCCGCCCGGCAGCGTCCCCGCCAGGACGGCCTCGAGGTAGACAGGCAGCCGCTCGGGCTCGCCGTCGGCGTGCACGCTCAGCGACCCAGGCAGGAACCCCAGTCCTTCGATCGCCTCCGGGCAGCCGCCCGACTTGGAGACGCCGCCCTGGAACCAGCACATCGCGCCGGCGCTCAGCCCGGCGAGCACGATGCCGCGCTCCCAGGCCTCCCGCAGGATCGCGTCCAGGCCATGGGCGCGCCAGATGGCCAGCATGTTGCGCATCGATCCGCCGCCGACGTAGATCACGTCTTGGTCCAGGACGATCTCGCGCACGGTCCGGCGCCATCCCTGCAGGCGGAAGAGCGACAGGACCTGGGGACGACAGAGGCGATCGCCGAAGGCGCCGTGGAACGCACCGATCTGGCCGGCCGCGTCGCCGCCCGCGGTCGGCAGGAACAGGATCCGCGGCTCGTCCAGTCCGGTCAGGTCGAGGACGAGCTCATCCAGCGCAGGGTCGCCGGGCGCCGCGGTGAATCCGCCGCCGCCCATCGCGAGGATCGTCGGGCTCATGCCACGGCCAGCGCCGGGGCGGCGGCGAGCGAGCGCACGGGCAGGCGCCTCTCCTCGTCGGCGCTGACGGCGTACGCGTTGGCGCCTCGCCGCGAGGCCACCACCTCGCGCAGCTCGCGGCCCTCGAAATGCAGCGCGGCGCCGTCGTCCACCGCGTACCCCGGCCGCAGCTCCCCGGATGCGATCGCGCGTGTGAATGCCTCCCGGCGCGAGGGCTCGCCGTCGTAGTGCACGCAATTGGAGAACGGCAGGATCCCCAGCCCGCGCGCGACCTGCGGCGGGCCGTGGAACGCGGTCACCGCCTCGGCGAACCAGCACAGCGAACCCGCCGACAGCCCGCAGAGCACCACGCCGCTGCGCCAGGCGCGGCGCAGCATCGTGTCGACGCCGTGCGCGCGCCACGTTCCGAGCAGGCTCAGCACGCTCCCGCCGCCGACGTAGATCAGGTCCTGGGCGAGCAGGTGGCGCTCGATGTCGCCCTCGACCGCGCCGCTGCCCTTGTCGCGGCGGAACAACGACAGGTGGCTGCACTCGGCGACGGCGGCGAAGCGCCGGTAGAAGCGCACGACGTAGTGGTCGGCGTCGCCGCTGGCGGTCGGCACGAAGCAGACGCGTGGGCGATCGCCGCTGGGCGGCGTCGCGATCGCGAGCGCGTAATCGTCGACGAGCGGGTTGGAAGCCTCCATCGAGAAGCCCCCGCCGCCGAGGGCGAGGATCTGCGGCGTGCGACCCATGGCGGCACCGTGGCAGGTCACTGCCTGCAGCGCGAGGGATTCTCTCCTTTGGTCGAACCGGTCTGGACCGGCGGTCCACTGACAAGATGGCGGCGTGCGCACCGTCGTGCTGACCATCTCCAGCTCCGTCTCGCGCCGCGAGAGCGAGGACGAGTCCGGGCCGCTGCTGGCCCGGCTGGCCGAGGCGGCCGGCTGCGACGTCGAGGCGATGGAGGTCGTGCCCGACGACGCCGCCCTCATCGAGGACCGGCTGCACAACTTCGTCGACGCGGGCGTGCGCTTCATCTTCACGACCGGCGGCACCGGCATGACGCCCGACGACGTGACCCCGGAGGCGACCGCGGCCGTGGTCGAGCGCGCCGCGCCGGGCTTCGCCGAGGCGCTCCGGGCCGAGGCCCTGCGCCACACGCCGATGGGCCTCCTCACCCGCGGCGTCTCCGGCATCGCCGGCGGCACATTGATCGTGAACCTCCCCGGGAGCCCGAAGGCGGTCGGCGAGCTGTTCGGCGTCCTGGCCCCGACGCTGCGCCACGTCGCCGACACGCTGGGGCGCGAGGGTGGCAGAAGCACCGGCCATTGAGCTGGTGGACCTCGTCCGGCGCTACGGCGACCGGACGGCGCTCGCCGGCATCTCGCTGAGGGTGGAGGCGGGCGCGACGCTCGTCGTCTTCGGCCCCAACGGCGCCGGCAAGTCCACGCTGCTGCGGGTACTCGCGACGCTGCTGCGCCCGCAGGGCGGGACGGCGCGCGTCCTCGGCTCCGAGCTCCCGCACGAGGGCTGGAAGGTGCGCGGGCACGTCGGCCTGCTCGGCCACGAGCCGCTGCTGCACCGCGACCTCAGCGCGCGCGAGAACCTGCGGTTTCACGCGCGCCTGCACGGCGTCGCGTTCGAACGCATCGACGAGCTGCTCGAGCAGGTCGGCCTGACCCTGCGCGGCGACGAGCCGATCCGCGAGCTGTCGCGCGGGATGGTGCAGCGCGTCGCCGCATGCCGCGCGGTGCTGCATGAGCCCGAGGTGCTGCTGCTCGACGAGCCGACCGCCAATCTCGACCCCGCCGCGGCCGACGCCCTCGAACCGCTCGTGGGCCGCTCGAGCGGGCGCACCCGCGTGGTGACGAGCCACGACCCGGCCCGCGGGCTCGCCGAGGCCGACGTCGTTCTCGGCCTGCGCGCCGGGCGCGCGGAGCTGACGGGCAGCGCCGACGAGGCTGCGGTGCGAGGCCTCTACAGATGAGGAGGGGCGTGAACGCGGTTCTGCGCCGCGACCTGCGCGTCGAGCTGCGCACGCCCCAGATCGTCCCCGGGATGGCGCTGTTCTCGATCAGCGCCTTCGTCGTCTTCCACTTCGCATTGCAGCAACGCAGCGTCGAAGGCAACCTCGCCGCGGGCGTGCTGTGGGTCACGCTCCTGCTCGCGGCGGTGCTGGGCATCTCGCGCCAGTTCGTGGCCGACCGCGAGGAGGGCGGCTTCGACGGGTTCCTGCTGGCGCCGGTGGACCGCACGGCGCTGTTCGTCGCCAAGGCGACCTCGCTGTTCCTGTTCCTGGTGGC
>JAWVFZ010000054.1:0-12046 GCA_033855555.1 Solirubrobacteraceae bacterium | reverse complement strand
CGCCAGCCGACCATCCGGCGCACCATCCCCCGCAACGCCGGTCCGGGTCGCGCCGTGTGCAGCTCCCAGCTCACGGGCCCACGCTAGCGCGCTCCAGTGCCGCTGTCAGGTCGGCCGGCAGCGGGCTGTGGACGTCCACGACGGCACCGGTCACCGGATGCGTGAACGTCAGGCGCTCGGCGTGCAAGAACTGGCGCGTCAGCCCGAACAGGCCCGCCGTCCCGTACTCCGGATCGCCGCAGACCGGATGGCCGATGGCCTGGAGATGGACGCGGATCTGATGGGTGCGACCGGTCTCCAGGCGCACCCGCAGCAAGGTGGTCTGGGCGAGCGCGCGCTCAAGCGTGAAGTGCGTCACGGCGTCGCGCGCCTGGTCGGTGTCGGTCGAGACGAGCGTTCGCACACGGCGGTCGCGGCCGATCGGCGCATCGATCGTGCCGGCCCGGGCCGGCGGGCGGCCCTCGACCAGCGCGAGGTACTCGCGCGTGACCTCGCGACGCTGGAGCGCCTCCTTGAGCGCCGTGTGGACGGCGTCGGACTTCGCGACCACGAGCAGCCCCGACGTGTCGCGGTCCAGGCGGTGGACGATCCCCGCCCGGAACGGCTCGCCGCCGGCGGCGCGGCCCTCGAGCGCCTGAGCCAGCGTCCCGTGCCAGTGCCCGCGCGCGGGATGGACGACCACGCCGGGGGGCTTGTCGACGACGAGCAGGTGCTCGTCCTCGTAGGCGATCCGGAACTCCGCGCGCTCCGAGGGATCTGCGGGCGGCGCGGCGTCGGCCTCCTCGTCGACGACCACGACCTCGCCGGCGACCATGCGGTGGCGCTTGGGGACGGCCACCCCGTCGACCAGGACGCCGCCCGCCTCGATCAGGCGCTGCGCCCGCGCGCGCGAGCCCAGCGGCTCGCCGAGGAAGGCGTCGAGCCGCAGGCCGGCTTCAGCCGCGGTCGCCTTCAGCTCCATCGTTGCTCGCCTCCAGCACGAAGAGCAGCGTCAGCACGCCGACCGTGATCGCAACGTCGGCCAGGTTGAACGCGGGCCATGCCGGGACCTTGATGAAGTCGGTCACCGCTCCATCGCGGACGCGGTCGAAGATGTTGCCGATCGCGCCGCCGAGCAGCAGCCCGGTCGGCAGCCAGGCGAGCCGCGCTCGGCTGTGCGTGGCGAACCAGGTCCACAGCGCCACCAGCGCGGCGCCGATGACGACCGCGACGATCAGACCACCGCCCGCGAACGCGCCGAACGCCACCCCTTGGTTGCGCACGTGGACGAGCTCGATGCCCGGCAGGACGCCGTCGTGGTCGCCCTGGGCGATCCCCGACTGGACCAGGCGCTTGGTCACCTGGTCGACGAGCAGCACCGCGGCCAGCACGAGGCCGACGCGCCCCCAGGCTCCGGAGGCGCTCACCCGTTGATCAGATTGGCGACGATCGATCCCACCACGTTGAGCAGGATGATCCCCACCATGGGGCTGAGGTCGAGCGGGCCCAGCGGCGGAAGCACGCGCCGGAAGATCCGCAGGTAGGGCTCGCACACGTCTCGCAGGAACGTCATCACCGCGTTGAGCGCACGGCTGTAGGGCAGGCGACCGCCCACCTGGAAGAACATCGAGCTCAGGATGTAGGCGATGATCAGGAGCGTGTAGACGAGCACGAGCGTCTGCACGTAGCCGGCGAGACTGTGGCGGAAGGTGGCGACGATCACCGCTGCAGCACCGCCTTGAGCGCTTCGCCGAACGCCGCCCGCAGCCCGCGCTGCTCGAGCGCCTGGAGCCCGCGGGCCGTCGAGCCGCCGGGCGAGGTGACCTCGCGGCGCACCGACAACGTGTCGTAGTCGCGCGCCTGGAGCAGAGTCGCCGAGCCGCGCAACCCCTCGACGATGATCTCCGAGGCCAGGTCCGCCTTGAGGCCGAACTTCACGGCGGCATCGACCTGCGCCTCGGCGATGACCGCCGTGTATGCCGGTGACACGCCGACCGTTCCGGTGGCGACGTCCATCAGGCGCTCGGGCATCTCGAAGACCTTGCCCACGCGCTCGAAGAGCGCACGCGCCTCGTCGAGCAGGTCGGACTCCTCGGCCAGGACCGTGACGCCGCAGCGCACCTCGACGGGCGTGTTCGGCATCGCCTTGGCGACGTGCGCCTTGGGAAGCAGCGAGCGCACGTCGTCGATCGGCGTGGCGCCCAGCAGCGTGATCACCTGGCGCGCGGCCTGCAGGTCGGGCGTGACCTGCGTGAGCTGGTAGGGCTTGCAGGCCAGGACCAGGACGTCCGCGCGCTTCGCAACGGCCGCGTTGCTGAGCGCTTCACCGCCGAGCTCCTGCGCCAGAGCCGCGGCGCGACCGGATCCGCCGTCGCTGGCCAGCACCGGATCGGCGAGGCCGCGGGCCAGCGCCCGCGCCATGTTGCCCGAGCCGATGAAGCCGACCTGCACTCTAGGCCTGGTTGAAAAAGCCCTTGTCGATCAGCTCGGCACGCTCTTCCGCCGAGATCTCCACGTCGCGCGGCGTGAGCATGAAGACCTTGTCGGCGATGCGTTGCATCCCGCCGTCGAGGGCATAGGTGAGGCCGCTGGCGAAGTCGATCAGCCGCTTGTTCAGGTCGGACTCGGTGGACTGCAGGTTCAGGACGACCGGGATGCCGTCCTTGAACTTGTCAGCGACCTGCTGGGCGTCGTTGAAGCTCTTCGGGATCACGAGGTGCACGCGCACGCCGGTCCCGTTTGCCCCGCGGCCGCCGCCGGACACCGGGCGCAGCACGGCGGCCGAGCGCCGTGTGGGCGGCTCGTCGTCGGCGAAGATGTCATCGAAGTCGTTGCGCCGGCGACGCGTCGAGAGGCGCCGGACGTTGGGACGCTCCCGGTAGCGATCCTCGAGCTCTGCCTCGGGCTCGTAGGCGGGCTCGGGGTCTTCGTCGTCGTAGGCGTCTCGCTCCTCGGCAAGGCCGAAGTAGACGAGCGCACGGTGCCAGGAGTCGCGGAAGGCCATGACTGCTCGAAGTCTACGCGGCCGCGGCCGAAAGTCCTGCAATCACGCGTACAGCCGCGTACCGATCCGGATGATGGTGGCTCCCTCCTGGGCGGCCACAGCGAAGTCCTGCGTCGTGCCCATGGAAAGCTCCCGCAGGCCGTGGTCGGCCGCGAGCTGCGCCAGGGCGGCAAACCAGCGCCGCGAGTCCTCGGGGTCCTCTGCCAGCGGCGGCATCGTCATCAGCCCGACGACGGTCACGGGACAGCGCTCGATGAACGCGCCGAGCGCCTCGGGCGCGATCCCGCTCTTGCCCTCCTCGCCGGCGATGTTGACCTCGACGAGCACCTCCGTCTGCTCGGTGCCGTGGCGCCCGAGCTCCTTCAGCGCCGAGTCGCTCCCGACGGAATGGATCCAGCGCACGAGCGGGAGCACCGCCTTGACCTTGCGCGACTGCAGATGGCCGATGAAGTCCCAGGTGAAGTCCGCCCCGGCCGCTGCGGCCCGCTTCTCCTCCAGCGCCTGCGCACGGTTCTCGCCCACCACGCGGATCCCGCCCTCGTAGAGCGCCGGAAGGTCGTCGGCTCCGAGGTACTTGACCGCCGCCAGGATCGCGATGTCAGGGTCCGGCAACTGCGCCCGGACCTCGTCGAGGTTGCGCCGGACGCGGTCGGGGTCTAGGCCAGCCATGCGACACCGGCCTGACGGCCCGTCACACCATGGTCGCGGCGGTGGGAGAAGAAGCGCTCGTCACAGATCGTGCAGATACCGGAGTCCTCGACCGCGCCCGCCCCGGCCGCTCGCAGCCGCTCGGCCGCCGCGGCCTTGAGGTCGACGTTGCGCCCGGCGGAGTGACCCACAGCCGCGTGCACCTCGTCACCGGCCTCGTAGCAGCACGGCCCCGCTCCAGGCCCGATCGCCGCGGCGAGCTCGCCGCGCGCACCGAGGCCGCGGAGTACCGCCACGCCGCGCTCGAGGATTCCGGCGGCCAGGCCGCGCCAGCCGGCGTGCAGCATCGCCACGCCGTCGCCGGTGCTGAGCGCGACCGGCAGGCAGTCGGCGACGAACACGGTGGCGGCGACGCCGCGCACGCGCGTCGCGTGACCGTCGGCAGGATCGTCGCGACCGCCCTCGTCCGGCGGCTCGCGCAGCGCGTGCACGTCGATGCCGTGGACCTGCCGGGTCCACGCGAAGTTGCGGCGTGGCACGCCGACAGCGATCGCGAGCAGCTCGTGATTCGCCGCGACAGCCTCGGGGTCGTCGTCAGTCCACGGCCCGAGGTTCAGCGAGCTGTAAGGCCCCTCGCTCACGCCGCCTTCGCGCCCGGTGAACAGGACCGACGCGCCGTTGAGCTCGAGCTCGATCACGCGACCAGGAGGTCGATGCCGGGCACCGGCTCGCGCTGCGCGTACTCGAAGTGCGCGCGGCCGGCCGACTCCAGCGTGTCGCGCAGGATCCAGGGGAAGCGCCCGGGCCATGCCTTGTCGAAGACGCTGACGCGCATCGTCGCCGCCTCGCTGTTGTAGCAATAGGCCAGCTCGCCGTCCGGGTCCTGGTAGGTCACCCCGACCAGCGAGCGGCGCGGCGCGTCGATCTCGCACACGATCCGGCGCTTACGCGCAACCGCCTCGAAGTGCCAGCTGCTCAGCCCGAACGTGCTCGGCGCGCGGATCACCGCGCCGGGGCCCGTGGCGATGAAGTCCTCGTCGAGGAAGCGGCCGACGACGGGCGTGCTCGGTCCGATCTCGCGCCCGAAGCGCGGCACGAAGACCGAGACGCCGTCGACGAACGCCCCGTCGTGGCCGCCGAAGTCGTTGCAGTGCGCCCACGCCCAGCGGTTGGCGTGCTTGGTGCCCCACAGGTGCGCCTGTCCCCCACGCGCCCCGTCGAGGACCAGCTCGCGATCCGCGAACGAGACGGTGCCGTCGATGCTCAGGTTGGCGTGCGGGAGCGTCAGCACCGTCTTCGCGATCCGCCCGCGCCGCAGGAGCGGGTGGACGTGCTCGTAGGGACGGGCTGGATCGGCCGGCGTCCAGCTCAGCTCCCAGCGCACGTCGTCGAAACCGCCCGCCATGCCGCGGTCGGTGAGCTCGCTGTCGCCGATCGCCAGCCGGAACGGGTCCGTTTGCGCGACGAGCTGGTCGGCCGGAAGCGAGACCTTGCGTCCCACCCGTACGTCGCCTGCCGCATCCATGGCCATGAACCACAACGAGCAGGTCGCGGGGGCGCTCAGCGGCGCGAGCATCGTGTAGCGGATCCAGAGGCCGATGCCGCTCGCCGGATCGGTCGCCGACAGGTAATGGACCTCGTAGTGCCCCGGCGCGCCGTCCCACTGCAGAGCATTGACGTTCGCCATGGCCCCGGAGCCTAGTCAAGCGCTGCGGCCAGCTCGGCTTCGCGCGAGGGCGCGATCTCGCCGTCGAGCACGCGCTCGAGCGCGCGCCGCAGCCGCTCGCCCACCTCCGGCCCCTGCGGCACGCCGGCGGCGAGCAGGTCGTCGCCCGTGATGTGGAGGGCCACGTGGCGAAGCTCGTCGATCCAGCGCCGCGCGTTGTCCCCGCCGGCGAGCGCGACGGCCTCCAGCGGAGCGCCGCGGGCCGCCCGCGCGATCTCCGACGGCGTGCGGGCCGCGCGCAGCGGCGTGCCCACGACGAAACGCGATGCCGCCGCGACCAGGTCACGCTCGGGGCCTGGGAAGCCAAGGTGGTCCAGCCACGCGAGTAGCGACCGCGCGTCCATGCCCGCGCAGCAGGCGGCGAGGACGACGAGGTCCTCGCGCGCCTCGGGCGGGAGCATCGCGAGCGCCTCGTCCGGGCGCACCGGCTCGAAGCCCGCAGGCAGGAGGCCGAGCGCGGCAGCCGCGCGCAGGGCCGCGATCGCGTCGGGCTCGCGCAGGCTCGCCCGAAGCTCGTTGCCCATCCGCACGCCGGAGGCCGAGGCAGGCGCGCCGGCTGCGACGGCCCGGGCCGCCAGCGCGCGCGTGTGCTCCTCGATGTCGAATCCGAGCCGCGCGCCGTAGCGCGCGAGGCGCCACAGCCGGGTCGGGTCGTCGGCGAACGAGTGGTCGTGCAGCACGCGCAGACGGCCGGCCTGCAGATCGTCGGCCGCGTGCTCCACGGCGCGGACGCTCGCGTCGGCGAGGGCCACCGCGATCGCGTTGACGCTGAAGTCGCGGCGCTGGAGGTCCTCGTCGATGCCCGCCGGACGCACCTCCGGCAGCGCGCCGGGCGCGGCGTAGGTCTCCGCGCGGGCACGGGCGACGTCGACGCCCGCCAGCGTCGCCGTCCCGAACCGCTCGTGCAGCACGTCGGGGCCACCGAGCGCGGCGAGCAGCGGCGCCGGGTCGCCCTCGACGACGAGGTCGATCTCGTGCGGCACCCGTCCGAGCGCCAGGTCGCGGACCGCGCCGCCGACGAGGTGCACCCCGGGGATGCCGTCGGCGGCAGCCAGCACCGCCTGCCCGTGCGGCAGTCCTTCGAGCCGTTCCAGCAGCGTGTTCCCATCCGGTGTCACGCGCGCAGTCTCCCTCAGGACGTCGGGACCGCGCACTACAGTGCCCGCCATGTCACGCCGCTGCAGACGCGCTGTCGCGGTCGCAGTGGCGCTGACGACAGCGCTGGTCCCCGCCGCCGCCTCCGGGGCCACGAAGACCTACACGCTGAAGTCCAAGCCCTTCGAGGTCAGCGGCTTCGAAACCGTCTATCCCCAGGTCCAGGTCAAGACGCCCAAGCACTCGGGCTACATCACCTACATGTACGCACGGCTGATGTACGCGCCCGGGCGTCCCGTGCCGCTCAAGCAGGTGATGCTCCACCACATCGTGTTCATCAATGCGGGCCACCACGGCGGCCCGCAGAAGGACACGACCTGTCCCGGTCGCGTCGGGGAGCCATTCTGGGGCACCGGCGAGGAGCACGAGCGGCTGTACCTACCCCCGGGCTACGGCTACCAGGTCCATGCCAAGGACCGCTGGCGCATGCAGGCGATGCTGATGAGCCACAACCTGCAGGCCAAGCGCGTGTACGTGGAGTACCGCGTCAAGCTCGTGACCGGGCAGCCGATGCAGCGCGTGCGCCCGATGTGGATCCGCGCCAACGGCTGCACGCAGTGGCCCAGCTATGAGGTCAACGGCGGTGGCGCACCAGGATCGACCAATGCGAAGACCTACCGCTGGACGATGCCGTTCAACGGGCGCATCGTGGCCTCCGGCGCGCACATGCACGGCGCGTCCAAGGGCATGACGATCTCCGAGCCCGGCTGTGGCGGGCGGACGGTCATCCGTCACGACGCGCGCTACGGCCTCCCGGACGACGAGGTCTACCGGATCCGCCCGCTGCTGCACGAGCCCGGCCCGATCGCGACCGGGTACTTCATGTCGTCCCAGGGCATACCGGTCCGCCGCGGCCAGAAGCTCGACGTCACCGGCTTCTACGACGACGAGCATCCGCACTCGGGCGTGATGGCGATCGCCCACATCTATGTGGCGCCCGACGACAAGGTGAACGACGCCTGCGCGCCGTTGCCCTCCGACGCGCGCATCCTCTGGACCCGATCGGACGGCCGCGAGAGCGCACCGTACGAGCCGATTCCCTTCAACGCCGTGGGCGCCGACGGCAAGGTGCACGAGATCGCGCGCCCGGCCGGCGACGAGCTCATCTCCGCCGGCGACGCGACCGTCAAGGTGGGCGACTCGTTCTTCGACTCGGCCAACCTGTCGGTGCCGCTGGGAGCGACGGTGACCTGGAAATGGACCGGACGCCTGCGCCACAACGTCTTCATCGCCAGCGGCCCGCGCGACGTCCACGCGCCCTCCTCGGGAACGGGCTACGCCTATCGCCGCCGCTTCCAGGTCCCCGGCACCTACCGGATGTTCTGCTTCCTGCATCCCGTGACGATGCACGAGGTGATCGACGTTCGCCCAGCGGCGGACGGCGGCGCCTGATGATCTAGCATCGGGATCTCGATGACCCGCTTCCGCATGCCACGGCGGTGGCTGCTGTGGGTCGCCGTGGCCGCGGGCGTCGTGGTGATCGCCGCCGGGATCGCCGCCTACGCCGTCCTCACAGGCGGGCCGGGCGATGTGTCCAACCCGAACGTCGAGTTCACGGCGCCCACGACGACGCAGCAGGCGCCCCCACCGCCCAAGACCGCCCGCGCGCCGGGCTTCAAGTGGCCCGTCTACGGCTTCGACAAGCAGCGCACGCGCTACCTGCCGCTGCGGCGCCCCATCCACCCGCCGTTCCGCAGGCCGTGGAACTACAGGGCCGGCGCGCTGCTCGAGTTCCCACCGGTGCTGTCGGCCCAGTCGCTGTTCCTGCTCAAGGACGACGGCATGCTCGTCGCGCTGGCGCGCAAGTCAGGACGCGTGGTCTGGGGCCGCAAGCTGGGCGCTCTGGCCGCGTCTTCGCCGGCGGTCGCCGGCAGCTCGGTGTATGCAGTGATCCTCGAGCGCGGGCGCGGCGTCATGGCCGGGCGCGTGGTCGCGCTCAACGTGGGCAGCGGGCGTACGCGCTGGTCGCACAAGCTGGGCAGCCGCGCGGAGTCCTCGCCGCTCGTCAGCAACGGGACCGTGTACTTCGGGACCGAGAACGGCACCGTGTACGCGCTGCGCACCCGCGACGGTTCGCTGAAATGGCGCTACCGCGCGGCGGGCGCGGTCAAGGGCGGCCTGGCGCTGGACCGCGGGCGCCTGTTCTTCGGCGACTACGCGGGCAAGGTCTACGCGATCCGCGCATCCAACGGACACCAGATCTGGCGCAAGAACACCAACGGGGCGCGCTACGGCTTGTCATCCGGCCAGTTCTACGCGACCGCGGCTGTGGCCTACGGCCGGGTGTACTTGGGCAACACCGACGGGTTCGTCTACTCCTATGCAGAGTCCACGGGCAAGCTTGCCTGGCGGATCCACACCGGTGGCTACGTGTACGGCTCGGCGGCCGTGGCACAGGTGCCCGGCGGTCGCCCGACGGTCTACGTCGGCTCCTACGATCGCCGCTTCTACGCGCTCGACGCCCGTTCCGGCCGCAAGCTCTGGGTGCGCGACGCCGGCGGTCGGGTCTCCGGCGGCGCGGTGGTCATCGGCGACACCGTCTGGTTCTCGACGCTGGAGAAGCAAACCCGCGCGCTCCGGGCACGCACCGGGCAGCTGCTGTTCAAGATCAACCGCGGCCAGTTCAACCCGGTCGTGAGCGACGGGCAGCGGATCTACCTCGTCGGCCATTCGACGATCACGGCGCTCGAGCCGCGCACGAAGCATCCGGCCAAGCCGGCCGCCAAGCAGCGCAAGAAGCAGGCGCAGAAGGCGAAGGCCAGAGCGAAAGCCAAGGCCAGAGCGAAGGCGAAGGCCAGAGCGAAGGCCAGGGCAAGGGCCAAGGCCAGAAAGAAGCGATGAGCGGCCTGCTGCCCGACTACGACAACCAGGCGCGCACCTATGACGACACGCGCGGGGCGAGCCCGTCCGTGCTGGCCCCGCTGCGCGAGGCGCTTGCCGGGATGCCATCCCATCCACCCCGACTTCTGCTCGACGTCGGTGGCGGCACCGGCAACTACGCCGCCGCGCTGCGCGATGAGGGCTGGCACCCCGTCGTCGCCGACCGCTCGCCGGACATGCTCGCCCGTGCCCGCGCCAAGGGGCTCGAGACCGTCGAGGCCGACGCACAGGAGCTCCCGTTCGCGGACGCGAGCTTCGACGCGGTCATGTGCGTCTCGATGCTTCATCACGTCGCGGATCGCTCGCGGGCGCTGCGTGAGCAGCGCCGCGTCCTGCGGCCCGGCGGGCGTCATGCCGTGATGATCTACACCCGCGAGGACATCGCCGACGCGTGGTACCACGACTACTTCCCCTCGACGCGCAGCTGGATGGACGCCTCCCATCCCCCGCGCGCCGAGGTCCTCGCCGACATGCCGGGCGCCCGCTACGTCGAGGTCGTGTTCGCCGACCTCCAGGATGCGTCGCTCGCCGCCCTTTCGGCGTTCCCGGAGAAGATCCTCGATCCGGCCTGGCGCTCGCAGACCAGCTACTTCGAGCGCCTCGCCCGCGATCACCCGGAGGAGATGGCCGCCGGGCTGGAACGCCTGCGCGCGGACATCGTCGCCGGCAAGCCGCCGCAGGGCCGCGGCGTGGCAACCCTGCTGGCCTCCTAAAGGCGGACCGGGACGCCGGCCTCGGCCAGACGCTGCTTGGCCTGCGCGACCGTGTAGGTGCCGTAGTGGAAGATCGACGCCGCCAGCGCCGCGTCGGCGCCGGAGCGCAGTGCCTCGACGAGGTGGTCGAGCGTCCCAGCACCGCCCGAGGCGATGACCGGCACCCCGACCGCGTCGCTGACCGCCCGTGTCAGCTCGAGGTCGTAGCCGTCCTCGGTCCCGTCGCGGTCCATGCTCGTGAGCATGATCTCGCCGGCCCCGCGCTCGACACCCTCGCGCGCCCACTCGACGGCATCGCGGCCGGCCGGCGTGCGCCCGCCCGCGACGAAGACCTCCCACGAGCCGTCGTCGGCCCGTCGTGCGTCGATCGCCAGCACGACGCATTGCGCCCCGAGCCGGTCGCCCAGTTCGCTGACCAGCTCCGGCCGCGCAACGGCGGCGGAGTTGACCGAGATCTTGTCGGCGCCGGCGTCGAGCACCTCCTGGGCGTCGGAGAGCGAGCGGATGCCGCCGCCGATCGTGAACGGGATGAACACGTTCTCGGCGGTGCGACGCGCGAGCTCGACGATCGTGTCGCGCTTCTCATGGGTCGCGGTGATGTCGAGGAAGATCAGCTCGTCGGCGCCCTCGGCGTCGTAGCGCTCGGCGAGCTCGACCGGATCGCCGGCGTCGCGGAGGTTCACGAAGTTCGTGCCCTTCACGACGCGCCCGGCATTGACGTCCAGGCAGGGGATGACGCGCTTCAAGTGCACCGCAGGCAGGCTACCGGCGGTAGGGTCGCGCCCATGTGGTCCTTGCTTCGCCGTTTCGGCGCCCTGTCCGCCGTCCTGCTGATCGCGGCTCCTGCAGCCGCCAACGCCGACCAGCCCAAGGCCTTCGGCCTGATCCCGTGCGCCGCCCAGGCGGACGGCACGCGCTTCTGCGAAGGGTCGGTCGCCACCCGCGTGCCGTCGTTCGACGGCCAGCCGCTCGACGTCAACGTCGCGCTGCCCGCCACCGACGGCCCGGCGCCGCTGGTGCTGATCATGCACGGCTACGGCGGTTCCAAGAAGGCGTTTGACACCCGCGAGGCCGCCTGGCTGCCGACCGCCCACGAGCTCGCGCAGCGCGGCTACGCGGTCATCAACGCCAGCGACCGCGGGTTCGGCGACTCCTGCGGCTCCCTCGCGTCGCGCACCCTTCCCGACTGCGCCACCGGCTGGGTCCGGCTCATGGACACCCGCTACGAGATCCGCGACTTCCAGCACCTGGCCGGCCTGCTCGCCGACCAGGGCCTCGCCCAGCCCACGCGCGTCGGGGCGATCGGGGAGTCCTACGGCGGCGGCAGCTCGATCATGCTGGCCACGCTGAAGGACCGGATCATGAAGACCGATGGCACGTTGGCGCCATGGACGAGCCCCAACGGCACGCCGATGGCGATCGCAGGAGCGACGCCGACGATCCCGTGGAGCGACCTCATCAGCTCGCTCACGCCCAACGGGCGCTATCTGGACTACACGGTTCCCAAGCCCAAGCAGAACTTCACCCCGCGCGGCGTGCAGAAGCAGTCGTTCGTCAGCGGCCTCTACACGCTCGGCAACCTCAGTGGCTTCTACTCGCCGCCCGGCGTCGATCACGACTCGGACCTGACCACCTGGTTCGGCGTGACGAGTTCCGGCGAGCCGACGAACACGCCCCCCTACGACGACCTGATCAGCACCTTCGTGCGCTACCACGGCGCCCAGTACGTGCTCGACGGCGAGGCGGTGCCGAACGCCGAGGCACCGGCTCCCATGCTGCTCTCCAGCGGCTTCACCGACGACCTCTTCCCGCCCGCGGAGACCCTGCGGTTCGCGACGCTCGTGAAGTCGCTGTACCCCAAGGTCCCGCTGTCGCTCATGTACTTCGACTACGGCCACATGCGCGGCCAGAACAAGCAGGCCGACGTCGACCTGCTGCGCG
>JAWVFZ010000053.1:0-11807 GCA_033855555.1 Solirubrobacteraceae bacterium | reverse complement strand
CCGAACTGCTCGCGGCGCTTGGAGTAGGTGAGAGCCGCTTCATAGGCGGCGACCGCATGCCCGAGCGCCGCCCACGCACAGCTGCCGCGCGTACCCGCCAGGACGCGGCCGGCGTCCTTGAAGCTTTGGGCTCCGGGAAGGAGGTTCTCGGCCGGCACGCAGACGTCGTCGAGCGTGATGTCAGCCTGCCAGATCGCGCGCAGCGAGCCTTTGCCTTCGATGACTCGAGCGTCGAAGCCCGGTGTGCCCTTCTCGACCAAGAACCCCTTGACCTGCCCGTCCTCGGCGCGCGCCCACAGGACGATCACGTCGGCGAGGCTGCCGTTGCCGATCCAGCGCTTGGCGCCGTTGATCACGTAGCTATCGCCCTCGAGCCGCGCCGTGGTCTGGAGCAGGATCGAGTCGGATCCATGATCAGGCTCGGTGAGCGCAAACGCGCCCAGCTTGTCGAGCCGCGCCATGTCCGGCAGCCAGCGGTGCTTTTGCTCCTCCGACCCCAGCATCGCGATTGACTTCATCGCCAACCCCGACTGGACGCCGACCACCGTCGCGAGGCTGCCGTCGCCCCGGTTGAGCTCCATGGCCACGAGTCCACACGCGATCGGGCTGAGCTCGGGACAGCCGTAGTTGCTGTCGATGTCCTCGCCGACGATCCCGAGCTCGCCGAGGCGACGGATCAGTGGCCATGGCACCTCAGCGCGTTCCCAATACCCGCCGATCACGGGGAGGACCTCGTCGTCGACGAACTCGCGGACGCGCCGGAGCACGTCCAGCTCCTCCTCGGTGAGCTGCTCACGCAGGAAGAAGTAGTCGGTTGACAGCGCGTGGCCGAGGTTCTCGAACAGCGCGGGGGCGGTGGCGACTGACATTGATGTGTCCTCTCCGGTGAATGAGCCCGACGTGGCTGCCGGCGACCTCGAGGCACTGGCCACGTGGCACGCAGAACAGGCTCACTCCTGAGCCAGGGCGAGAGAAGCTAGGACCGTTACCGCTCGGGATGAACTGTCGGAAGGATCAGCGACAACCGTTCGCCGGAACATGCCTGCGCATGGCGAGGGGTTCGCTTGTCATGACGGGAGGGACGGCTGGGCGTTGCGGATGACGGTGCCGTCGGCCAGGGTGAGGTCGTAGGTGAGGATGAGCTTGGGTCCCCCTTCCCCGCTCGGCGGCGGAGTGCCGCTCTCGAACGCGGGGCCCGGCCACCAGGCTGCGTACCGGCCGTTTCGCACGGAGGCATTCACCGTGAGGGCGCCCGCGTGGATGGTGACGCCCGTCACCGCGTCACCGACCGCGCCGTCGGTGATCGAGGCCCCCGGCGTTCCGGCGAACTGAGAAATCCCGCCTTGGGTGTAGCCCCTTGCGGGAGCCTTCAGCGCAGGCCCCGAGCTGCCGCCGACCCCCATCTCGACGTTGTCGACATCGGTGGACCCCTGCGGGTTATGCACCAAGCATGCTCCTGACATGTCCGGGTCGTCTGTCCGGTACAGCAGGGCGACGTGGTCACCCCGGCGCTCGGCCAGCACGAGCTTGGCCCTGTCAGCGTCGATGGAGGAGCCGCGCAGTTTGTCGCGGCAGGCAGATGCCGCCGCGCCCAGCTCATCGCTCGCGACGGAGGCAGGGGTGGCAGACCAGGACGCGTATGCCGCGGCACCGCCCCGGCCCCCCTGGACCACGGCCCAGCCGACGATCAGGATGCTCGCCGCCGCGGGAACGAGCACCAGGCGGCGCCGCGATCGTCGAGCCGGTTTGGATGCCGCGGGGCGCGGGGCTCCGAGTGATGGCGCGGTCGCGACGATCCGCTCGAGCGTTTCCGCGGCTCGCTCCTGCTCGCCGGCGGTGAGGCTGGCAGCCGATGCGTCGAGGGATCGGAGCTCGGCGTCAATATCCACAGTCATGATTGGATCTCCATCGGCACGTAGGACGGGAATTCGGCGAGGTCGAGTTGGCGGCGTAGGGCGCGGCGGGCGCGCAGCAGCCGGAGGCGATACGAAGCAGCGGTGATGCCAAGGATTCGGGCGGCCTGCACGGAGCTGAGGTCTTCGAAGACGGTGAGCGACAGTGCCTCCTGGTCGGTCTCGCTCAGACGCCGCCACGCGGCGGCCAGGTCGATCCGGTGCGCGACGGGATCGGCGTCGAGTCCGTCTGCGAAGCGAGCGCAAGGCGCGGCCTCGGCAACCCGGACGGCGAGTGCGTCACGTCGCCCCTGGCCACGGAGTGTGTTGAGGAGGCAGTGGCGGGCGATCCCGAACAGCCACGCCCGCACGTCGTCGGGCTTGTTCGGGGCGTCGTCGAGGCGCCGCCATGCCACGAGAAAGGCGTCTGCTGTGACGTCCTCGGCATGGGAGCGGTGCACTCGCCGCTGCGCGAACCGCAGCACGTCCGCGTGTGCGTCGGCGTAGAGCGCCCGGAAGCGCGCCTCCCGGTCTGGCGTCAGTGTTCTCACATCCCCTACCTGTCCGGCAAGACGCTCAGCGTTTCAAACGGGGGAGCTCGATACTCGCCGCTGCGCCCCTACGGGTCTCAGCGGGTCAAGAGTCAGGCCGCCTTGACGATCGGCTCGCGCAGCGGGCGCAGGGCGCCTTCGACCCGCACGAGCTCGTCGAGCATCGCGTCGGCGGCTTGCTCCATGATGTCGTTCGCCTGCACGCGCCCGTCTGCACCGATGAACTGCGGGAAGAATGGGATGGTCACCGCCTCGACGACCGGAAGCATCTTCAAGGTCGCCACGACCTGCTTGAGCTGCTGGACGGCGCGCGTGCCGGCGGACACGCCGCCGTAGGAGACGAACCCGACCGGCTTGTCGCGCCACTCGTTGTGCAAGTAGTCGAGGGCGTTCTTGAGCGCCGCCGGGTAGCCGTTGTTGTACTCCGGCGTGACGATAACGAAGGCGTCGCTGGCGGCGGCGATCGCGCTCCAGTCCTTCGTGTGCTGGTGGACGTACTGGCCAAGGCGCGGATGGTGCGGCTCGTCGAGCAGCGGCAGGTCCACCTCGGCGAGGTCTGCGACGTCGACGTGGAAACCGCCGTGCGAGCGGGCGCGCTCGACGAACCACTCCGTGATGGGAAGGCCGGCACGGCCGGGACGGGTGGAGCCGATGATGGTGGTGAGGCGGGGCACTCTGGGCCAGAGGATCCGACCTCGGGCGCTTGGAGACGACTGCTCCTTCGGCCTGAGGGCGACGGCCCTCAGGACGCAATCCAGGCTGGACAGCGACCGCAGCGAGGAGGAGCATCGTGGCCGTGACGACCATGTCGGTGGTGCTGCTGCATGGTCTCGCCAGCTCCCACCGGATCTGGGAGCGCGTGATCCCGCTGCTCGGCGAGGACTGCGACGCGCTCGCGCTGGACCTGATCGGAGGCCAGCCGGTCGACGCGGAGGCGGCGGCGGTGATCGAGCGGCTCGATCGCCCCGCAGTGCTCGCCGGTCACTCGCTCGGCGGCCTGGTGGCGACCGCAGTCGCCGAGGCGCGCTTGGACCTGGTGCGGCGGCTGGTGCTCGTCAATTCACCGCCGACCGCGGCGAGCCGGCTGACCGCCAACGCTGGTCCGGAGCGCGTGATGAAGCTACCGCTCCTGGGCCAGGTCCTCTGGACGCTGGCGTCAGACAACCAGCTTCGTCGTGGCGCGCGCTCCGGGGTCGCGCCTGGCGCACGCGTGCCCGACGTCCTTGTGGAGGACGTCCGCGCGACCTCCCACCGGGCGTTTGTCGGCTCGACCCGCGCGGCCGACGCGTACCTCGGCGCGCGCTCGCTGCACGACCGCGTCGGCGCGTTGCCGATCCCGGTGGATGTGGTGTTCGGGCTCGAGGACCAGCGCGTCGCGCGCTCGTCGCTGGACGGCTACGACCGCCTCGGGAACGTGACCGTCACCCGGATCCCCGGTGTTGGCCACAGCCCTCCGCTGGAGGCGCCGCAGGCCGTCGCAGACGTACTGCGCGCGGCGACCCGCGGGTGACCCGATCAGTCGGGGTAGACGCTGTTGGGCGGGGGCGTCTTCTTGGTGATGAGGTAGTGGGCGATGGCGTCGCGCGTGCGTCCGCTGGTCCGCCACGAGGAGGTGTGACCGTCGCCGTCGCGCGTGAGCAGCACGGAGCCCGCGATGTGGTCGCGCATCTCATGCGACCACACATAGGAGGTCGACGGGTCATGCGTCGAGGCCACCAACAGGATCGGCGGAGCGCCACGCACCGTGACCACGTGGTAGCGGCGTGCGAGCGGGACCGGCCAGCGGATGCAGCCGAGAATCCCCAGCCATGCCTCGCTCGCACCCTGGGTGTGCGGTGCAAGGACGCGACCCAGCAGCCCCTTGGCCGCGAAATCGCCATAACCGGACACCTCGCGGGGATAGTCGACGCAGTTGATCGCCAGCGCGGCGAACGGGTCGTCCTGCGAGCTTTGCGGAAGCTGGGATGAGAACACGCTCGCGTCGCCCTGCTCGGCTCGTAGGAGCGCGCTTGCAGCGTCGTCCCAGGTCGCGAAGCCCAGCGCCGGCACGCCCTCTTTGATCAGCAGCAGGTTGAACGCGTTCATCCTGAGCTCGCCACCGGTGACGCTGGGGCGACAAGAGCCGTCCGCGCACCCGGGGGCGGGAATCGGCTGCCGGTCGGCCCGGGCGACAAGGCTGTCGAACATCGCAGGCACATCACGGCCGTGAAGCGCGCAGGTGGTCGTTTGCGCGCACCATGCCGCGAAGCGGTTGAACGTGTCCTCGTAGGCCGCTGCCGCGTCTGAGAACAGCGTGTTGATGGCAACCGAGTGGTTCGCGATCCCGTCGAGCGCCATCGTGCGGATGCGCTTGGGGAACAGCTCGGCGTAGGTGGAGCCGAGATGGGAGCCGTAGGACAGCCCGAGAAAGTTCAGCTTCCCGTCGCCGAGCGCGCGTCGCAGCCGTTCCATGTCGCGTGCGACGCTGCCGGTGTCCACGTGGCCGAGCAACGGTCCCGTGCGCCTGAGGCAGCTCCTGCCCAACGCTCCTGCCCACGCCGTCACGTCATTGAACTCCGCCTTGGTGCGCGGAAACAGCGACACGGGCCGGTTGAAGACGGCAGGGGCGCACCTGATCCGCGTGCTCGTACCGGTTCCGCGCGGGTCCATGCCGATCAGATCAAAGCGCTCGTGCAGCGCCGGATGCCACAGATGCTTGCCGAACGCCTCGACCGCGACGACCGCGCTGCCCGCGCCGCCGGGGCCTCCCGGGTTGACGATCAGGCTTCCGACCCGGTGGGCCCGATCCTGCGCGCGCAGCCGGTTGAACCCGAGGGTGATCTTGGCGCCGCGCGGGTGGTTGTAATCCAACGGCACCGACAGCCGCCCGCACTGCAGGTTCGACGGCTGGTCGGGCCCGCAGCCGCGCCAGCGGATCGTTCCCCGTGCCCACCCGGGCGTCGCGCTGACGAACGTCAGCGAGCACGCAACGAGAGCCGCGGGAGCGACGCTCCTCATCACCGACGACAAGGCGAGCCGTCGCACTGAGTGCACGATTCCGGCCTCCTTCTGCATTCGCCCGGCCTGTCGGACGCTACGCCCGACGCCGCGGGGACTGCGCGCGGTACGTCCGGCGGGTGACCTGGCGAGGTCGAGTGCGGGTACGCCCGGCCAGGCGGCGAGCATAGACATCGAGGGCGAGCGCGCCGATGATGATGCACCCCTTGACGATGTCCTGGTAGTCGGGGTTGACGTCGGCCAGGCTGAAGGCGTTCGAGATCGTGGCGATGATCCCGAGACCGACCGCCGTGCGCCACATCGAGCCGATGCCGCCTGCGAGGGACGTGCCGCCCACGACGACGATGGTGATGACGTCGAAGACGATGTTCGGGTTGATGTTCGCCTGGGCCGAGTTGAGCTGCGAGGCCGTGATGCTGCCCGCGACGCCCATCGACAGCCCCGACAACACGTAGGTGCTCCCGACCGTCGTGCCGACGCGGATGCCGGAGAGGCGGCTCGCTTCGGCGTTGCCGCCGACCGCGTAGATCGACTGGCCGTACACGGTCTTGGCGAGGACCAGACCGCCCGCGACGAGGCAGAAGATCAGGATCATCCCCGCGTACGGGAAGCCGTGCCAGCGCCCGGCCCCGATCGTGCCGAAGTCGGGGTTGTCGACCAGGTAGGCGATGTTGCCGGTCGCGACGAGCGCGATCCCATTGAGGACGAATCCGGTCCCGACCGTCGTGATGAAAGGGTTGATCTTGGCTCCCTCGACAAGGACGCCGTTGACGAGCCCGATGGCGAGCCCCACCCCGAGGGCGGCGAGGAAGGCGACGGCCGGATCCTGGGCGCGGCCGACGGCGGCGGCGGTGACGGCGCAGAGCGAGAACCCGCTGGCGATCGAGAGGTCGAAGCCGCCGGCCAGGATGACGAAGGTCATCGCCACGGCCATGATCCCGGCGGGCGCCCACTCCGAGAAGAGATTGAAGATGTTCGTCTGGGTCGCGAACCGCGGGCTCGACGCGGCGACGACCGCGACGAGCACCACGAACGCGAGGACGATCCCATACGTCCGCAACAGCACGGCGCCGTAGCGCCCTGCTTTTTCCGTCAGGCGCCGGCCGAGTTCATGCGCGGCGGGCGACGTGGTCATGACCGCTCGACCTCGAAGACCAGCCGCAGGATGCGCTCGACGGAGGCATCGGCACGGCCGAGCTCGCCGATCAGCCGGCCACGGGCGAGAACGAGGATGCGGTCCGCGCCCTCGACGAGCTCCTCGAGCTCGGAGGAGACGATGATGATCGACATCCCCTCCCCGGCAAGTCGCGTGACCACGGCGAGCATCTCCGCCTTGCCGCCGACGTCGATCCCGCGCGTGAACTCATCCATCAGGAGCACCTCGGGCCGCCGGTGAAGCCACTTGCCGACGACGAGCTTCTGCTGATTGCCGCCGGAGAAGGAGCCCGCGGGCTCGCGGAGCCGGCTTGCCCCGAAGCCGAGCGAGCGCATGATCTCTGCGGCGCGCCGGAGCCGCGTGCGCTCACGCAGCAAGGGCCCCGACGCGACGGTCCGCATGTCCGTCAGCGAGACGTTCGCCGCGGCGCTCAGCGAGAGAACGAGCCCCTGCGACTTGCGCGCCTCGGGAGCCAGGGCGATCCCCAGTGCCAGCGCGCTCCGAACCGTGCGCGGCCACGCCCGTTCCCGCCCCCGGACGAGGAGGCGACCGTCGGCGTCGGCGTCCGCGCCCGCGAGCGCCCGCAGGAGCTCGGTGCGACCTGAGCCGACGAGCCCGCCCAGACCGAGGATCTCTCCGCGACGGAGCGTGAACGAGATATCCGCCAGCACGCCTGGGACGCTGAGTCCCTCGACCCGGAGGACCTCCTCCTCGGCGATCGTCCGCCGCAGCGGCGGCGGCTTCACGAGGACGTGCCCGAGCATGGCTGTGACGAGGCTGTCCTTCGTCCAGCGCTCGACCGGTTCCGTCGCGACGAGCTCGCCGTCGCGCATCACCGAGACCCGGTCGCAGAGGGCGAGCACCTCGTCGAGGTGGTGGGAGACGAAGACGGTCGCGACTCCCTCCTCGCGCAGCCCGCGAATCGTCTCGTAGAGGCGCTCGCGCTCGGCGGGACCGAGGGAGGCCGTCGGCTCGTCCATGACCAGGATGCGGTGGTCGGCGGCGAGCGCCCGCAACATCTCGAGCATCTGCTGGTTCGCCACCGAGAGCGACGCGGCCCGCACGTCCGGGTCGATCGCGAGTCCGAGCCGGGTGGTCAGCTGCCGGAAAGCCCGATGCGTCTCCGAGCGGGAGACGAACGGTCCGCGATGCAGTGGCCGGCCGAGGAAGACATTGGCGGCCGCGGACAGCTCGGGCACGATCGTGAGCTCCTGGTAGATCGCGGCAATGCCGGCCCGCCGCCGCGCCCGCGGGTCGCCGTGCCGGACCTTGTGCCCGAACGCCTCCAGGAGCCCGGCATCCGCGTCGTGGGCGCCCGTGATGATCCTGACCAGCGTCGACTTGCCGGCGCCGTTGGAGCCGACAAGGCCGTGTATCTCGCCGGCGCGCAGGTCGAAGTCCACGTCGTGCAGTGCGCGCACGCCCGGAAACGACTTGTGGATGCCCCGCGTGCTGAGCACCACGGGCTCTGTTCTCACCTTGCTCAATCCGGCGGCCCGCCCGCGCCTAGTAATTCGGCCGGAACCTGGCGGCGTTCTGCTGCGTGACGTAGATCGACCCCAGCCTGGTTACCGCCGGCATCTCGGCCTCGTTCACATAGGCGTTCACCGGGTTGCCCCCGAGCGCCATGACCAGCGCGACTCCGGCGTAATAGGACTCCTCGAACGGCAGGAAGATCGACGTCTCGTTCCAGGCGCCCTGCTTGACCCGCTGCACGCCGATCTTCGTCGCCCCGGTCGAGTAGATCCGGACGTCCTTGCCGGGCACCTTGCCCGCCGCGACGATCGCCTGCTCCGCGCCGCGAGTCATGTCGTCCCAGGGGGAGATGACGACGTCGAGGTCGGGGTGGGCGCGCAGCGCGTCGCCGATCACCTGCAGCGCGACACGGGGGTCATAGTTTCCGGGCTGGTCGCTGACCACCTGCACCTTCGGATACTTCGCCTTCCCCTGGGCGATCGCCCGTTCCCAGACCGTGAACAGGTCCGAGCCCGTAAAGCCTCCGATCGCCGCCACCTTGCACGGGCTCCGGCAGCTGCGGAAGGCCTGGTCGACGTGCGCGTTGAAGAACGCCTGGCGCACCATCGTGACGGTTGCCGCGACCCCGGGCGTGTAATCGGCGTCCTTGCACATCGGCACATCGAGCGTGACGACCGGCTTGCCCGTCGGCTTCAGGAAGCGCTGCCACATCGTGCAGCCTGGGACGGCGGCCACCGGTGCGAACACGTAGCCGTCGAAGCCCTGCGCGACCGCGTCCTGGACCTGTCGCAGCTGCGTCTGCGGGTTGAAGTTGGCATCGAAGACCTTGAACTCGAAGCCGTACTTCTTCGCCGCCGCTTGAATGCCCTTGAGCCGCGACTGGCAATACGGATTGCTGGTGCACTCCGCGAGGTAGGCGACGCGGTACTTCTTCGCCGGCTTGACGCCCGTCTTGTCGAACGCGAGCACCTTCAGGGTGCCCGTGTGGTGGCTCTGCTCGCCGGTGGAGCGGCTCGCCGAGCTGTTCCCCGCCCCGCAGCCCTGCGCCGCCAAGACGGCGACGAGCACGAGGACGGCCGGCAAGGCGAGAGACCACCCCAACCGCCGATTCCTCTTCAGCATCCGCACCTCCGTCGAAACGTCGATGCCGCGTGGTTCTCCCGACGGAGCGTAAACGAGGCGCGGCTGCTCCGACGGCCGTTTGTCCGCGCGCGACTGCGTTATCTAGGCAGCGGCAACGTCACGCGCGGGCCGGACGGCGGAGTGGTGCAGGAGGAAGCGTGCGATCTCCTCGTCGGCCTCGGGCTCGTCGACGATGTACATGTGAGCTGCGTCCGGCCACAGCCGCAGCTGCGCGCCGGGAATCTTCTCGGCCAGCACCAGGGCATTGGCGGGCGGTATGAAGATGTCCTGCTCGCCATGGACGACGAGCGTCGGGGCGGCGATCCGGTTGAGCCGCTCGTACGCGTCGTGCGCCGCCACGGCGCCCCCCTGGTGCAGGTAGGCGAGGGGTTCGGGGGGCGAGCTCAACCGATGGGTGATGTCGGTGACGATTCGCTCCGGGTGGAGCCGGCGGGTCTTCTCGGCATACGTGTACGGAACCGCGGCCCACGCCGCCTCGTCCGGTCCCATGGCCCCGGCGCGGACGAGAAACGACTGCGCGAAGGATGTGGGCGGAGGCTTGTATGCGGCGAACCCGCCGGCGGAGCTGGCACCGAGGGCGAGCGCCTGGACCCGATCGGGATGTCGCAGGGCGAGCTCCTGTGCCACGAGGCTGCCGAGCGAGATGCCGTACACATGGGCGCGCTGCTCGCCGGCGGCGTCGAGGACCGCCACGGCGTCCTTGGCCATGTGCGCCACCGAGTAGGGCCACGGCGAGCGACTGCTGCTCCCGGTGTCGCGGTTGTCGAAGGCGATCACCCGGAACGAGCGGGCCAGCACCGGGATCGTCGACCACCACCCGTCCGCCGTCATCCCCTGTCCGGCGACGAGCAGCACGGCCGGTCCCTGGCCGAAGCTCTCCCAGTGGAGCTTGACGGTTCCGTTTTTGGCGAAGGGCATTCTCGGTCCAGTGAACGGCGCAGGTGCCCTCGGTCCGACTGGCCTCTCGTACGGTAGACCCGTCTCTTCGGGTCAGTCCTGCTGCGCTCCGGGGTCCGTAGCGTGCTGCCTGAGGAAGGTCGCGCCCGATCGGCCGGAGATTTCCATGAGCGTCATCGTCACAGGAGCGGCGGGCCATCTTGGCCGCCTCGTCACCGAGCAACTGCTCGAGCGCCTCGCGCCCGAGCGCCTCGTCTTGGTCACCCGCCGTCCGGAGGCCTTGCGCGAGTTGCGTGCTCGCGGTGCCGACGTCCGCTACGGCGACTTCGACGACCCGACTTCGCTGCGCGACGCCTTTGCCGGCGGCCGCCGGATGCTCCTGATCAGTACCGATGCCATCGGTCGCCGGGTCCGCCAGCATCGCGCCGCCATCGAGGCCGCGGCGACGGCCGGGGTCGGCCACGTGGTGTTCACTTCGATCGTCAGTCCCGTGGCCGCCAATCCGACCGGCCCGCACGCCCGGGAGCAGGGCCAGACGGAAGCGATGCTCCACCGCAGCGGGCTGGCGTGGACGGTGCTGCGGTTCGGGAGCTTCGCCGAGCTGGTGCTCCCGCCCGCCGCGACGGCGGTCCAGAACGGCCGGCTGATCACGAACAACGGTGGCGGGCGCATCGTCCCCATCTCGCGCCGCGACTGCGCCGAGGCGGCCGCCGTCACGCTGACGACCGAGGGCCACACGGGCAAGACCTACGAGATCACCGGCCCCGAGGCCCTGTCCGCGAACGACCTGGCCGAGCTCTACGCCGATCTGAGCGGAAAGCCGGTGAACGTCCTGCAGCTCAGCGACGCGATGCTCACCCATGTCCTCGTCGGCATCGGCACGCCCATGCCGATGGCCTGGGGCCTCACGGCTTTCGGCCGGGCCGTCCGCCGAGGGTATTTCGACGTTGTCGACCCGGCCTTCGAGCGCCTTACCGGACGCCCGCCGGTGACACTGCGAGACGTACTGATCGCCCACCGCGCAGACCTGCTGGCAGTGGCGTGAGCATCCCGGAGACGACCGAGGGAGGACACACGATGGCAAGCGCCCACGACGTGAGGAAGGACCTGACCAAACCGGCAGCCCGTCTGCGTGAGCACATCCCGGACGTCATCGAGTCGTACACGACGATGCAGCAGGCCGTGATGACAGATGGCGCACTCCCGGCCAAGGTCAAGGAGCTGATCGCACTGGCGCTCGGCGCCACAAAGCAATGCGACGGATGCATCGCCGCGCACGCTCTCGGTGCGGCTCGCCAGGGCGCGACCGAGGCCGAAGTCGCTGAGGCGATGGGGGTCGCTGTGCTGATGAACGGCGGTCCCGGGACGGTCTGGGGCCCGCGCGCGCTCGCCGCCTATCGCGAGTTCGCCGACCGCCAGGGCTAGCCTCGCTCGAACCAGTCCTCCAGCTCGATCTCCATCGGCAGCAGCATCCGCGCGACCGCGTTGTACCAGGCCACGGCCATCACGACGTCCATGGTCTCGCGCACGGAGAAGTGCGCGCGTAGGGCGGACCAGGTCTCGTCGGACACCGTGAGCGACAGGGTCGCCTCACGGGCGTAGCGGACGATGGCGCGCTCGCTTTCGTCGAAGACATCCGAGGTCTCGGCGTCGGCGAGCTGCTCCAGCTGCTCGCGGCTCAGCCCGGCTTCGAGA
>JAWVFZ010000052.1:0-8970 GCA_033855555.1 Solirubrobacteraceae bacterium | reverse complement strand
TATCCCGCGCACGCCCGTTGCAGTCAACGGGCCGTTTCCCTCAGCAGGCCCTCCGCTGCGCTCAGCGGCCCTTCCAAACCGGCTCGCGCTTCTCGGAGAACGCGGTCGCGCCCTCGCGCGCGTCCTCTGAGCCGAAGACCGGGCCTGTGATCTCGCCCTGCTTGGCCCAGAACTCCTCCTCGCTCCAATCGCGCTGTCGTTGCAGCACCTCCTTCGTGGCGGCGAGCGCGAGCGGGGCGTTCTTCGAGATCGTGGCCGCGAGCTCCAGCGCGGCGTCGAGCGCGCCGCCCGGCTCGGACACCCGATTGACGAGGCCGAGCTCGGCCGCCCGTTCGGCCGTGATCGGGTCCCCGGTGAGCACGAGCTCCATGGCGAGGCCGTAGGGCATCCGCTGCGGCAGGCGCAGGAGCGCGCCGCCCGCGGCGACGAGCGAGCGCTTGACCTCCGGAGTACCGAGCTTCGCCCCCGCGCTCGCGACGATCAGGTCGCAGGCGAGCGCGACCTCGAAGCCGCCGGCGACCGCAAACCCCTCGATCGCGGCGATCAGCGGCTTGCGCGACGCCCGCTGGACGATTCCGGCGAAGCCGCGGTCGGCGACCCAGGGGCGCTCGCCGGTGACGAAGGCCTTGAGATCCATGCCGGCGCAAAAGCTGCCGCCGGCGCCGGTCAGGACGCCGACGGTGAGGCCGTCGTCGGCGTCGAGCTCGTCGAGCCCCGCGGCGATCCCCTCCGCGAGTGCGAGGTTGATCGCGTTGCGCGCCTCCGGGCGGTTCAGCGTGATGACCAGGACGTTGTCTCGGCGCTCGGTCAGCACCGCGGGCTGCTCGTTCATGGCCGGGCACACTAGCCCGTGAAGAGCACCAGGTCCGGCTCGCGCTCGCCGCGCAGCACGGCGAGGTCGACCTCGACGCAGGCGATCCCGCGCGACTCCGCGAGGACCTTCGCCTGCGGCTTGATCGACTGGGCCGCGAGGACGCCGCGGCATGCGGCCATCGCGGGATCCAGGCGGATGCGCTCGAGGTAGCGGGCGAGCTGCTCGACTGCGTCGATCGTCGCGATCCGCTTGATCTCCACGGCGATCCAGCCGTCCTCGTCGTCGCGGCACATCAGATCGACCGGGCCGATGTCGGTCGGCCACTCGCGGCGCACGAGCCGGAAGCCTTCGCCGCACCATTCCGGCGCCGCGGCGAGCTGCTCCTGCAGGTCGCGCTCGACGCCGTCCTTCTCCAGCGCCGCGGCTTCTCCCATGTCATGTGTGATGTCGGAGACCACCTCGCTGATGAGGATCTCGAGCTTGTCCTCGCCCTTGAGCTTGCGGACCTCGATGCGACCGTCGGACTCCTCGATGACCGCCGGTGGCGTCATCCAGTTCTGCGGCTTGAAGCCGCCGGTGTCGGCGTGAACCATCACCGAGCCGTCGCTTTTGATCATCAGCAGCCGCAGCGCCTCGGGCAGGACGGCATTCAGGCGGCCGGAGTAACGGACCTCGCAGCGGGCGACGATCAGGCGCATGGGTTCGGCACCGTACGAAATGAACCGGACACCTCCCGGGCCGGTGCTTGCTACGTTGCCGCCAGTGCTGGGTCACGTGCGCAGGGGTGCCACGCGGGGTTGGTCGGCGATCGCCGTCGCCGTGCTGCTCGCTGTCCCCGCGCAGGCCGGTGCGCAGGGACCCCTCGGGCCGATCAACGATCTGCTCGCGCTCGGCCAGGGCAGCGGGCAGACGCCCGACAGCGTGCCGAAGCTCGAGCGCCCCGAGCCGCCGCTCGTGGCGACGCCGCGCGCCCAGTGCGGCCCGGGCTCGCAACCGGAGCCCGGCATCCAGGGCCGCGTTCCCGCGGGGTCGGCCGACAAGGGGCTGTGGTGCAACGTCACGGTCGTCAGCCACCAGGGCACGTCCGGCGGGTTCAAGGTCCTGCGCTACATCGACACGCAGGGACACGAATGCGCGTTCTACGACACCGCGCTGCTGTTCCCGACGAACGCGATCAACCTCTCGGGCCCGTCGCTCGGCGTCGCCGTGCTCGACATGAGCGACCACGCCCACCCCGTGCAGACCGACACGCTCACCGAGCCGCCGATGCTCTCGCCGCACGAGTCGCTGGCGCTGAACCCCAAGCGCGGTCTGCTTGCCGCGGTGCTCGGCAACCCGTCGACCTACCCCGGCCTGGTCTCGATCTACGACGCCCACGCCGACTGCCGCCACCCCGTGCTGCAGTCGACCTCGCTGGTCGCGCGCTTCGGGCACGAGAGCGGGTTCGCCCCCGACGGCAAGACGTTCTACGCCACCGGCACCGCGCTGCAGGCGATCACCGCAATTGACGTGACCGACCCCAAGGCGCCATACCCGATCTGGCAGGGCAACGTCATCTCGCACGGCATGTCGCTCAGCGACGACGGCAACCGCGCCTACATCGCCGACCCGACCGGCGGCGACATGCTGATCCTCGACACGAGCGAGATCCAGGCGCGCAAGCCCAACCCGCAGGCGCGCGAGATCAGCCGCCTGACCTGGAAGTCGGCCTCGATCCCGCAGAACGCGATTCCGATCACCGTCCACGGCAAGCCGTACGTGCTCGAGTTCGACGAGTACACCCAGGCGACGCTAAGTGCGAACGGGGACCCCAACGCCGTCGGCGCGGGGCGCATCATCGACATCTCCGACGAGAAGCAGCCACATGTCGTGTCCAACCTGCGCTTGCAGGTCAACCAGCCCGCCGACCACGCCGCGGCCGCGGGCGATCCCGGCACGACCAGCCCCGCCCAGGGCTACGCGGGTCACTACTGCAACGTCCCCACGCGGGTGGACCCGAAGATCGTCGCCTGCTCGTTCATCGCCTCCGGCCTGCGCGTGTTCGACATCAGCGACCTCGCCAACCCGCGGGAGATCGCCTACTTCGTCGCCCCGACGAACCCCGCGACCGAGAACGGCTACGACGGCAGCAACTACGCGATGTCCCAGCCGGCGTTCGCGCCCGCCCGGCACGAGATCTGGTACTCCGATGGCGCCAGCGGCTTCTACGCGCTGCACGTGGACGACAGCGTCTGGCCGAGCGAGACCGCGCCTGCCAAGGCATGCACGAAGCGCCGCTCGTTCCTCGCCCGGGTCCGCGTCCCGCGCGGCGCGAAGGTGCGCAGCGTGCGCGCCACGCTCGCCGGCAAGCGCGTGCGCGTCGTACGGCGCGGGCACAAGCGCTACGCGACGATCCGCGTCCCGGGCAACCGGCGCAGCGCGACCCTGGTGGTGCGCGTGCGACTGCGCAGCGGCCGCACGGTGACCACGCGCAAGGTCCTGCGCTTCTGCGCCGCCCCTTAGCCGGAGGCCTCGCCCGCCGTGCGCAGCGCCGCGTCGGGCGCCCGCTCGCCGAGCGCGAAGCGCTGTTCCGGCGCCTCGGCCCCGCTGAGCCACGCCTGCATGCGCTCGGCCAGCGCCGGGCCGTGCTTGAAGCCGTGGCCCGAGCCGCCGCCCATCAGCCACACCGACGAATGCTCCGGATGCGGCGCGATGACGAAGCGGGTGTCGGGCGTGATCTCGTACTGGCACACGCGCGTGCCGACCAGCGGCGCGCCGGCCAGCGCGGGGAAGCGGTGGCCGAGGTAGGCGCGCGCGGACGCGACGTGCTCGGGGAGCACGAAGCGATCGGCGGCCTCGACGTCGATCGGCGGCCCCTCGACGTCGGGCGAGACCTTCACGCCGCGGCCGTCGTGGTCGCCGACCCCGTAGAAGGCGCCGTCGTAGTCGACCCAGCCCGGCACGCCGGGCGTCGCCCACTCCGCGGCGGCGCCGAAGAAGAGAACGTCCTGCTGGGTGACGCGCAGCGCCAGCAACTCGCCGAACAGCCCGGGCAGCCACGCCCCGCAGGCCCAGACGACGTGGTCGGCCTCCAGCACGTCCCCGCCGGCGACCACCCGCGCGCCGTCAGGCCGCGCGGCGGCCTGCACCAGGCGGGCGCCCGCGGCCACCGCCTGCGCCGCGAGTGCGCGCGTGGCGTCGCGCGCGCGCAGGATCCCTGCCGCGGGCTCGAGCAGCGTGAACGCCAGGTCGTCCTGGTGCACCGAGGGGAACAGCGTCGCCGGATCGACCCGCTCGCACGCGATGCCGAGGCTCTGCAGCGTCGCCTCCGAAGCGGCCTCCCAGCCGTCCTCGCGGCGCGCGAACCAGGCCACGCCGGCCTCCACCACGAGTGCGGGATCGACCTCGCGCCACAGCTCAAGCGCCCGCTGCGCGGACCGCGCGTGCCAGGCGTCGGCGCCGTGGGAGCAGCGGATCAGCCGCGACTCGCCGCCCGATCCGGCGCGCACATGACCGGGCGCGACGGGCTCGACCAGCGTGACATCCCAGCCGGCGATAGCGAGCTGGCGGGCGGTCGCGGCGCCGAAGACGCCGGCGCCGCAGACGATGACCGAGGGCACGCCCCGGACGGTACTAACGAGCCGAGAAGACCGGCGAGCGAGCCGTCGTGGCCTTGAACGGCGGGGCGCCCATGTAGCGCACGTTCACCCGCCACTTGCCCGCGAGCGCGAGACGCTGCGTCACGTAGAACGGGTGGTTCGCGTTCTTGGAGATCGTGTGACGCGTGCGCCAGCGGCCCTTGCTCTTGATCTGGAACATCACGTGGACCCTGCCGCCGGGCGGCGTGGGCGCGATGACGCGGCCGCTGACGCGCCGCACGAGACCCTTGCCGGTCACCTTGACCTTCAGCTGCACCTTCTGCAGCGACGTGATGTCGCCAGGGTGGACGTGGGTGACCGCGACGTCCTGGGTCGAGGTGTTGCCGATGGCGTCGGACGCGCGGATGGTGATCGTGTGCGCGCCGTAGGACAGCTTCTTCGCGCCCTGCCAGTTCATCGACACCGACTTGCCGCCGCTGATCTTGGCGCCACTGAAGCCGGTGAGCTTCTTGCCGTCGACGAGGAACGAGATGCTGTGCAGCTTCGGGTCGGTCGCGCTGGCCTTGATGAACAGGGCGTCGGCGTAGACGGCGCCCGCGGTCGGGGCAGCGACGTTGATCTGGGGCCCGTCGAACTTGCCGCACGCCCCGGTGAGCTGGTCGCCGTTGACGGCGACGTCGTGGAAGGCGGCCCAGGCCGGCTTCTGGGAGTGGTCGGCGCGAAGCAGGCCGTAGCGGTTGATCTCGTCGTCGGTGGCCGAGAGGTCCTGCAGGTTGAACCACAGGGCGACCTGCACGTAGGGATCGAACGTCAGGCAGTGGTAGGCCTGCTTGAGGTAAGCGGCCTGGTTGGACTCGCCGACGCCCGCGGGCTTCTGGCCGGCCCAGGTGCCGCGCGCGCAGGTCTTGTTGGTCGAGGACCAGCCGAGCTCGGTCATCCAGATCGGGGTGCCACCGTCGCCATTGGCTGCCATGACGTCGTGGACGCTGTGGTAGCCCAGGAAGGCGAACTGCCCGATCTTTCCGCCGTCGCGGTAGAAGGAGTCCGGGCCGTGGTCCAGGCATGCGGTGTCGGTATGCACGGCAACGGCGTCGAAGGATCCCTTCGCGCCGTTCTTGTAGAGGCCGTCGATCCAGGCGTAGTTGTTGCCGGTCGTCGGTCCCGTGATGACCATCGCGCCGGGGTCGGCAGCCTTGATGGCCGGGTAGGCGGCCTTCAGCAGCGCGGTGTACTGGGCAGCGCTGGGGTTCGGGTGCCAGAACGCGGGCGCGTCGGGCTCGTTCCAGACCTCGTAGGCGGCGACCTTGCCGCGCAGCTTCGCGGCGAACGCACCGATGAACGCGCCGAAGTCCGCGGGGTTGCGTGGCGGGACGAGAGCATCGCTGCTGCCGTTTGCCCACGAGGGCGCGCCCATGACGACGACGACGGGCTTGACGCCCGCGGCCTTCAGGCGGCTGAACTGGTCCTGATAGGTCGAAAGCAGGAGGTTGTCGAAGCTGCCGCGCGTGGCCTCGAGGTCGGACCAAAGGACGAAGAAGCGCGCGTACTGCGAGCCCGAGGCGATGACGTCATCGACGTTCTGGGCGGTGGGGACCCCGCCGACGTTGACACCGGAGCTCGCGGCATGCGCCGACGGAGCCACCGCGAGGGTGGCCAGAAGCGCGATCAGCGCTGAGCGGATTCGTGTACCGGTGGACAGCACGGGTCCAGACCTTTGTCGGCGCGCCCCCGACCTGATCGGGGGCGTCAGTTGCATCTGCATCGGTTTCCGCCTCCAGGCGCATGAGCTTCTGCCGGTTCGGCTGGACGCTCGGGCGGTACCGTCCGCGGAATGCCGAACATGATTGCCTCGATCGTTGGCGGCCTAGGGCTCTCCGAAGCCCCCGGCGGCCGCCAGGACTCGACCAACCCCGCCCGGACAGCCGAGGTCGTCGCCACCACGCTGCTCGGCGACGCCGGGACGTTCGTGGACGCCTGTCGCGCCGCGCGCGAGGCGCAGGCCGCCTGGAAGGCCGTTCCGCCCCCCGTGCGCGGGCGCGCCATCCAGCAGGCCGGGCGTCTGGTCGAGGAGAACAAGGAGGCGCTGGCACGGCTCGTCACGCGCGAGATCGGCAAGCCCTATCCCGAGTCGCTGGGCGAGGTCCAGGAGATCATCGACACCTGCAACTTCTTCCTCGGCGAGGGCCGGCGGCTCTATGGCCAGACCGTGCCGTCAGAGATGCCCGACAAGCAGCTGTTCACCTTCCGCGTCCCGGTCGGCGTGGCGGCGATCATCACCGCCGGCAACTTCCCGGTGGCGGTCCCCTCCTGGTACATCGTCCCCGCGCTGCTGTGCGGCAACGCCGTCGTCTGGAAGCCCGCCGACTACGCACCCGCGACGGCCGAGGCGCTGGCGCAGCTGTTCCTGCACGCGGGCCTCCCCCCCGGCGTGCTGAACCTCGTGCTGTGCGACGGGCCGACGACGTCCGAAGGCCTGGAGCGCGCGCTCGACGAGGGGCTCGTCGACAAGGTGGGCTTCACCGGCTCTTCGGAGGTCGGCCGGCGGATCGGCGAGCTGTGCGGGCGCCACCTGCAGCACCCGTGCCTCGAGCTGGGCGGCAAGAACCCGATGGTGGTGATGGACGACGCCGACCTCGACCTTGCCGTTGAGGGCGCGCTGTTCAGCGGGTTCGGCACGGCCGGCCAGCGCTGTACGTCGCTGGGCACGGTGATCGTCGCCGACAGCATCCATGACGAGTTCCTGGCGCGCTTCACCCGCGCCGTCGAGGGCGCCGCGATCGGCGACCCCGAGCAGGACGTCCTCTACGGGCCGATGATCGACCAGAAGTTCCTGGACCGCTTCGCGGACTGGCTCGGCCTCGTGCGTGATCACCACGCCGTCAGCGGCTCGACCGGGAAGGGCCGCATCACTGCCGACAACCCGCGCGCGGGCTTCGTCGGCGACCCGGAAGCCGGCATCTTCTGCCACCCGACGATCGTGGCCGGCGTGCGCGGCGACGACGAGCTCGCCAACACAGAGACGTTCGGGCCGATCGTCGGGGTGGCCTCGTTCGGCTCCTTCGACGAAGCGATGGACCTCGCCAACCGCCACGGCTACGGCCTGTCGTCCTCGATCTACACGACCAATCCCAAGCACGCATTCCGTTTCCGCGAGCAGATCACGGCGGGCATGGTCAGCGTCAACAACTCGACCAGCGGCGCCGAGGCGCACCTGCCCTTCGGCGGCAACGGCAAGTCGGGCAACGGCTCACGCCAGTCGGGCGTCTGGGTGCTCGACCAGTTCACGCGCTGGCAGTCGATGAACTGGGACTTCGCCGGGAAGCTCCAGCTGGCGCAGATGGACGTCCAGGAGATCGAGGCGGACCTGACGTACCGGCTCTAGAGCAGGCGCTCGGACAACGAGGCTCGCCATTCAGGTTCCGGCGGCGGCTGCCGATGTGGTGAGAGGGAGCGGTTTCGCGACCGCTCGTTTCGGTTCCAGCGCCCAGGAGGCCTGCTCGTCTTGTTGTCCCGCGTCGCGGCGATCGCGTCGGTACTCGTCTGTTGCGGCCTGCTGGCATCCCCGGCCCAGTCGACGGCGGCCACGACTCGGATCTACAACGGGACGCCGGTCGACGGCGTGCCGCTGTGGATGGGTTTCGTTCGCACACTGGTGCCCGGCGGGCTCGAGGGTTGCGGCGGCGTGGCGATCTCGCGCAACGTCGTCATGACGGCGGCGCATTGCGTCGTCGATCCGCGCCAAAACGCCTACGTCAAACCCGCGCAGGTGGGCGTCGCGTTCGGGCAGAGCGATCCATGGGGAACGCTCGGGGCCGGGACGCTTGCGGTTGATCAGGTCGTCGACTACTACACGCCCTCCACGTACCGCGCGCTCGCCTCCGGGGGGTCGGTCAACGACGTCGCGCTCCTGCGCCTCCAGGCGCCCGTCCCCGGGACGGTCGCGCTGCTCCCGGCGAGCCAAAGTGGCCTGCTGGCGGTCGGCAGGCCCGCGACGGTGGTCGGGTGGGGCCTGAACGCCGGCGGCAGCCTGCCTCGCGCGCTCCAGCGGGGCGAGTTCACGATCCAGGGGTACAACCAGTGCTCGGCGAACGACCCGGGCTATGACCCAAAGACGATGCTCTGTGCGCGCGGGAGTGCGGGCCAGTCTGGATGCGAGGGCGACAGCGGCGGTCCGCTTCTCGTCGCCGGCGCCTCCCAGACGCTGTACGAGGTCGGAGTCGTGAGCTACGGCGACGCCAGCTGTGATCCCGCCTACCCGAACATCTTCACCAACGTGGCCACCGGGTCGCTTGCCGAATTCGTCACCCGCTACGCGCGCGAGCTCCAGCAGGCCGCCGACAGCGCCGCACCGGCGGGCCAGCAGCGGGTCATGCCTGTCTCAGCGCCAAGCCTCTCGCGGGCCACCGCGGCCGCGACGGCACGCTCGTATGCGCACGCGCGCTGGGGGCTTCGCGTCTACCGGACCACCTGTTCGCGTAAGAGCTCTGCCCGATTCGCCTGCCGGGTGGAGGGCACGAAGCTCGGCCGGCGGGGATGGATCGGGCACATGACGATCACGCGCACGGCTCACGGCGTCGT
>JAWVFZ010000051.1:0-13551 GCA_033855555.1 Solirubrobacteraceae bacterium | reverse complement strand
CTGATGACCACGCCCATCACGCCGAACGGCGTGACGACGCTGATGATCGTCGTGGGCGTCCTCGCCGCGGCGGCGCTCACGCTGCCCGGGCTCGGATGGGCCGTGGCCGCCGTCGCGCTCATCCAGGTCCAGCTGCTGCTGGACTGCTCCGACGGCGAGCTCGCACGCTGGCGCAAGACGTCGTCGCCGGCCGGCATCTACCTCGACCGCCTCGGCCACTACCTGACCGAAACGGCGCTGCCGATCGCGCTGGGCATCCGCGCCGACGGCGGCTGGCACCACCTCGGCGGCTGGACGACGCTCGGGCTCGTCATCGCCGTCCTCGTGCTGTTGATCAAGTCGGAGACCGTGCTGGTGCACGTCGCGCGCGCCGAATCGGGCAAGCCTCCGGCACAGGACACGGTGGCGGTTGCCGCGCCCCGCGGCGGCGGGCTCGCCGCGCTGCGGCGGACCGCCGGGAGGCTGCCGTTCTACCGCGCGTTCGTGGCGATGGAGGCGACCTTCCTCGCACTCGTCGCCGCTGTGGTCGACCACATCGACGACAGCCTCGTCGGCACCCACACGCTCGTGATCGCCCTCATCCCGATTGCCGCCGTCACCGCGATCGGGCACCTGCTCGCGATCCTCACGTCCAGTCGCCTGCGATGACCTCCGCCCCGACGCCGACGTTCGGCTGCGTGGTGCTCACGACCGGCGCGCGTCCCGAGATCCTCGCGCTCGCGCTTGAGTCGCTGCAGCTCCAGCGCGGGGTCGCGCTCGACATCGTGGTCGTCGGCAACGGCTGGGAGCCGTCGGGGCTGCCGGCCGGCGTGCGCGGGCTTGGGCTCGAGGCCGACGAGGGCATCCCCGCCGGGCGCAACGCCGGCGCGCCGCACGCCCGCGGCGAGCTGCTGTTCTTCCTCGACGACGACGCCAGCCTGCACGACGACGACGCGCTCGCCCGCGTGGCGCAGCGCTTCGCCGAGGACCCGCGCCTCGGCGCGCTGCAGCTCGGCGTCGCCCCGCGCGACGGCGGCGCGTATTCGCGCGACTGGGTCCCGCGCCTGCGCGTCGGCGATCGCACGCGAGCCAGCGACGTCGCTGTGCTGTGGGAGGGGGCGGTGGCGATCCGGCGCGAGCTGTTCGAGCAGGTCGGCGGCTGGCCGGCCGAGTTCCGCTTCGTGCACGAGGGCGTCGACCTCGCGTGGCGCGTGCTCGACGCGGGCTTTCGCGTCCACTACGCGGGCGACATCGTCGCGCTGCATCCGGCCCCGGCGCCGGTGCCGGCCGGGGAGCGCCACGGCTACTCGACCTACTTCGGCGCGCGAAATCGCGTGTGGCTGGCGCGCCGCCACCTGCCGCTGCCGCTCGGGGTGCTGTTCGTGGCGAGCTTCGCCGCCCGGACGCTGCCCAGAGCGCGGTCGGCCGACGACGCACGGGCGGCGCTGCGCGGGTACCGTGACGGGGTGCGGGGGCCGTATCCGAGGCGCCGCAAGCTGCGCGCCCGCACCCTGTGGCGCATGGTCAGGGCAGGACGCCCACCGGTCATCTAGCCCGCCGACTACCCTCCCTCCAGACACATGAGCACGACAGTAGAGGCCCCTCGCGAGCGCGAGAACGAGTTCACGACGAGACGGCACGTCTACGAGCCGCATCGCGCCGGCCTACCGCCGCTCGTTCCCTACGTGCGGGAGCTGTGGCGCCGCCGCGAGTTCGCCGTGGAGCTTTCGCGCACGTACCTGCGCGCGCAGCATTTCGACACCGCGTTCGGCCAGGCGTGGCTGATCCTCAACCCGCTGCTGCTCGGGTTCGTCTACTTCCTGCTCGTCGACATCCTCCACCACCACAAGAACGCGAACCACTTCTTCGCGCACCTGATGTCGGGGCTGTTTCTCTACTACTTCATCCAGCAGGCCCTGACGCAGTCGGTCAAGTCGGTCACCTCGGGCGGCAAGCTGATCCTCAACAGCGCGTTTCCCCGCGCGCTGCTGCCGCTGGCCGCGGTGCGGACGTCGTTCTTCCGCTTCCTGCCGACGATGATCATCTACGTCCCGGTCCACCTGATCACCAAGAGCCCGATCACGTGGAATCTCCTCTGGGCCTTGCCGATCGTCGGCATTCTGGTCCTGCTCACCTCGGGCCTGTCGATGACCCTGGCCGCCGGCCAGGTCTACTTCCGCGACCTGCAGAACTTCCTGCCGTACGTGCTGCGCATCTGGCTGTACACGACGCCGGTGCTCTACTACGCCAGCGAGGTCCCGGACCGCTACAAGTGGGTCCTCGACGCCAACCCGATCGGGTCGATCTTCACCGCGTGGAGCGACGTCATCAACCAGGGGATCCCGCCGTCGCTGTCGGGCATCGCGGTCGGCGCCGTCTGGGGGGTCGGCGTGTTCATCGCCGGGTCGCTGTTCTTCCTCTCGCGGGAGCGTGAGTTTGCCGTCCGCATCTGATCGGCTGTCGATCCAGGTCGAGGATGTCTCGGTGACCTACCGGACCTCGTTCGAGCGCGCGCCCACCGTCTCGACAACGATCAAGCGGCTCGGCCGGCGCGAGCGGATCGTGCGCGAGATCGAGGCGCTGCAGGGCGTGTCGTTCGAGGTCGAGCACGGCAAGGTCCTGGGCGTCGTGGGCGCAAACGGCGCGGGCAAGTCCACGCTCGTGCGCACCATCGCGGGCATCCTGCCGCCGACCTCGGGGAGGATCGAGGTCCACGGCCGCGTGAGCACGCTGCTGGCGCTCGGCGTCGGCTTCAACCGCAAGCTCAGCGGCCGCGAGAACGTCATCCTCGGCGGACTCGCCGCCGGCCTGACGCGCGAGCACCTGCACGAGAAGTACGAGGAGATCGTCGAGTTCGCGGAGCTCGAGGACTTCATGGACATGCCGATGAACACCTACTCGTCGGGCATGTACGGCCGCCTGGGGTTCTCCGTCGCGGTCAACATGGATCCGGACATCCTGCTCATCGACGAGGCGCTCTCGGTGGGCGACGCGAAGTTCCGCCAGAAGTCGTTCGAGAAGATGCGCGAGCTCTGCTCGGAGGACCGCACGATCGTGCTCGTCAGCCACGCGCTGGGCTCGATCGAGGAGTTGTGCGACCAGGCCATCTGGATCCACAAGGGCGAGCTTCAGATGGAAGGCGAGCCCTCCGACGTGATCCACGCCTACACGACGTTCCTCGATGTCGGCGAGACCGCCGTCACGATGGAAGACATCTAGGTCAGCCGCTGACGCACTGCGGCTCGGCCAGGACCCGCCACGAGCTGTTCTTGTAGATCGTCACGAACCCCGTCGGCACACGGACGGTGGGGAAGTTGACGCCGTAGAAGCGCCCGGCAATGCGCGAGTGCCGGGGGCGAACGAGGATCCGGCCCTCCGGGCTCATCCGCTTTTCGACGGTTGTCACGCTGCCCGGCGCGCCGTTCAGCCAGTAGCGCAGGTAGGGGAGCGGGCGGTGGTCGGCGACGCTCATCGGCGCGCACGCCGCGAACGCCTGGCGAACCACCGGCGCCTGCGCGACCTGCCGCATGCTCGTGTAGAACGCGCTGTCGAGCGCGATGCGCTTGTGCAGGCCCTGCTCCAGCGTGAGGTGCTTGGGGACGAACGCGAGCGACAACAGCAGCGCCAGCGCGCCGACGCCCATCCAGCGCCTGCGCGCGCGGCCCTCGGGCAGCAGCATCCAGCCGGCGACCGCGAGCCCGTAGAAGAGCGCGAGCAGCACCGACGGGGTGCGGACATAGCGGCCGATCAGCGGCAGGCCGAACACCGGCCCGACGGCGAACACGGCCAGCATCGCGACCACCACGGCCATCGGCAGCATGGCCTGGCGCCGGCGATACAGCCACGCGAAGACGAGCCCGATCGGCACCCCGAGCATCAGCGGCTCCCGCAGCGTGAACGCGAGGTACTGGGCCGTCCAGCGCGGCACCTGCGTGACCTTGCGGCGCCGGCCGGCCTGCTCGGCGAGGTCGGCCGTGCCGTGCAGCGAGTGCAGCGGGTCGCCGGTCACGAGCAGGTCGCTCAGTGCCCACAACAGCGGCGCCGCTGCCGCCAGCGCGACGAGCCGCGCGCGCTCGCGCGGTTGCGTGTGCGGCCACAGATACAGCACGTAGAGCCCGGCGAGCACCCAGGCCTCCGGGCGCAGCAGCCCCGCCAGGCCGAGCGCGACGAGCACCGCCGTCCCGCGTCGCGGCCGCCGCGCCTCCAGCAGGACCGCGCCGATGATGAGCGCGGCGAACGGGACGTCCTGGTAGCCCAGCAGCGCGTCGCGCTGGATCGCCGGGCGTGTGAGCACGACGGCCGCCGCGACCGCTCCCACCCACCGCGAGAAGAGCTCGTCGCCCAGCTTGTAGGTCAGCCAGACCAGCGCGCCGAACGCGAGCAGGACGAGCAGCACCATCACAGAGTCCGCGTGGTCGCCGAACGGCAGCCCGATCGAGCTCCAGGCGATCGACAGCGGGTGCGGCGTCGGCGCGAAGTCGGCCTTGTATTCCGGCGTGTGGCCCTGCCAGAGGTCGCGCGCCCACAGCAGCGCATAGCGCACGTCGTAGTTGCCATACCAGGGCGAGAACACGACGCGCATGGCGGCAGCGACGCCCACGACGATCCCGAGACCGGGGAGCGCGGCGCGCAGCGCTGATCGGGCTCCCATCGGTGTCGTGGCCGGCGCCACCTCGGTGGCGGAGGCGGTGGCCATGGCGGGCCGGACGATAGCGGCCGCGCTCAGACGCGCGCAGCGGCGGGCGGCTCGCGCTGCACGGTGTTGGTGCCCGCGGCCTGGGTGAATCGCTCGATCCGAGCGGTCCCGGCGTTCGGCACCGTGATGTCCGAGGCCATGTAGTCGGTGACGAGCTGGTCGGGCCCGATCCCCAGGCGCGCGTAGCCGTGGTCGGCGGCGTTGTACTCGCGGTTCCAAGGGGACGCTTTCTGGATCACTGCCTCGTCGGTCAGCTTGCCGCCCGACGTCACCGAGCCGGTGACGTACTCGACGCCCGCCGGCTTGCGGGCGGTGCCGTCGCCGAAGGTGCTGTAGTCGGAGGTGAGCAGGCTGCACATGAACACGTGCGCGTCGCCCGTGAGAGCGACGACGTTGTCGATCCCGGCGCGCTCGATCTCGCCGAGCAGCCGCGCGCGGTCGTCCTTGTAGCCGTCCCATGCATCGGTGTTCGTCGAGCCGTCGTAGTTGATCTGGGCCATGACGACCTGGTTGGCGAGGAACTTCCATTTCGCCTTCGAGGCCTTCAGTGAGTTGATCAGCCACGTCATCTGCGCCTCGCCGAGCATGTGGCGCGGCTGGCCGTCGTTGCTCCCGGTGCGGTACTGGCGCTCGTCGAGCATGAAGACGTCGGCGAACCCGCCATAGGTCAGCGTGCGGTAGACGCGTTGGCGGTCGCTCGGGAACGACATCCGCGGCTGCCACTCGAACGAGGCCCGGTAGCCGGCGGTGCGCTGCGCCGGTGATGGAGCGGGGTTGTTGTCGCTGTAGTTGTTCTCGACCTCGTGGTCGTCCCAGACGTGCGCGGTCGCGTGCAGGCGGTGCAGCTCGCGCAGGCCGGGATCGGAGCGATACAGCGCGTACTTCGCCCGGTAGCTGGCCAGGTCCACCGCCTGGATGTCGTCGCCGCGCACCGCGCTGGCGCGGCTCTTCGTCTCGTAGATGTAGTCGCCGAGGAAGAGGTAGAGGTCCAGCGCCTGGGCCGCTGCGTCGGCGTGCACGTTGAAGTAGCCAGAGCCGTAGGCCTGGCAGGAGGAGACGCCGAAGTTCAGCGGCTGCGCGGCGCCGGGCGGCGGCGCGGTGCGCGTGCGCCCGATCGGCGAGACGCCGGTCCCCGACTCCCACACGTAGTAGTACTCGGTGTAGGGCTTGAGGCCGCCGATGCGCGCCTTCAGCGTGCCGTTGACCCCGCGGCCGGTCGGAATGGTCGCGTGCGCCACGACCTTGCGCATGCCCGGATCCGTGGCCACCACGAGCCGCGCGCCCGAGCGCGGCCGGCTGGTCTCCAGACGCGACCAGAACGTGATCGCGTTTGGTCCCGGCTCGCCGGAGGCCACGCCGTCGTGGAAGGCGCCCGGGCCGATGCGCCGCTTGCTGGGTAGCAGCGTCTTGCCCCACGCCGGCGGCACCGCGGCGACGGCGCCGAGGGCGCCGAGCGACGCGACGAGCTCGCGGCGGGTGACATGGAGCTTGTGAGAGGACATCGTCGGCTTCAGCGCAGGCGGAACGTGAGCGAGGACGGGACCTTGTTGCGAATCGCGGCGACTCCGAGCGCGTCCACCCGCAGCCGGTAGAGGCCGCGCGTGAGCTTCCGGACGCGCTGCAGGCGCACGGACTCGGTGCCGCGCACCCTGCCGGCCGTCCCGCGCGCGTAGATCTTCCCCTTCGGGCCCTCGAGCTGTAGCTGCGCCGCGCAGAGCGGGCCATTGCGCACGCGCATCCGCAGCAGCACCGTGCGGTTCTTGTTGGCCCGCTTGACCGCGGTGGGCCCGACGTACCCGCCCGCGACCGTTGCCGGCGTCGTGCTCGGCAGGCACGCGCCTCCGTCGAGCCGGTCGGCGGCGACCGCGCGGCGGAGATGCAGCTGGGCGGTCGCGCCGGGCGCCGGGCGGTCAGTGCCGACGCGCACCCACAGCAGGCGGCCCTTCTTCGCCTGGACGGGCAGCATCAGTGGGGCGGGACCCTGACGGTCGACGCAGCCGACCGCGCTCGCCGGGGTCGGGTGCGCGCCGGTGAAGACCGACAGGCTCGCCGCGTCGGCGCCGTTGGCCGTGAAGGTCCAGCGTCCTGTCGTCGGCGGGCGCACGCGTCGCCACACGCTCGCCTCCGCGGGGCAGCGGGCGACGAACGGATCCTCCTGCGTGGTCGTCGCGCCGCCGAGGGCAACGCTCGCCACGCCGCTCTTGGGGATCGTGGGCGCGGCGCTGCCCGCGCGATCGCCGTCGGGCTCGTCGCCGATCGGGAGCGCCGCCTCCGCGAGGTCGACCTGCACCTGTTCGTCCGCCGCGCTGCCGACGGGCCCGTGGCGCCCGACCTGGACCAGCACGTCGCGAAACGGGCCGACGCGGATCGACAGGCCCGCGGTCCTGTCGCCGGCGCTGTCGCCGCCGCCAACACCGTCGCCGGCACAGACGTTGGGCAGGCTCGTCACGGTCGTTCCGGCCCCGGGCTGCACGAACGCCGCGAGGTCGACCACGCCCAGGGTCCGGCCGGAGGCCTCGATCGTCAGCTCGCGCGGCGTCTGCGTGGCGGGGATGCGGTACCAGGCGGTGCGCAGGAAGGAGGCGGATCCCAGACAACTCAGGACGCCTGGGTCGGGCGTGGCCTCGGCGAGCTCGGCGATCGCCTGGCGCTCGGTCGGGATGCCGTTGACCGCCGTGTAGACCTCGAACGGCGCCGCCCCGGCGGGCGCGTCATTGGGCGGCGGGGCCGCGGAGGCGGCCGTCGGCGACGCGGCGGCGATCAGCGCCGCGAGGATCAGCGGGGCCTTGCGGTCCATCGAGGTCCCATACTCGCAACGGATGCCGAAGTTGCGGTTTCAGGTCGCGCGGAGCCGGGTGAGTCGAGGGCGATACCCTTCGGCCGATGTCCGGGGCCCCGGCCGCGTGAGCCGTCGATCATGAACACGGTGCTCGCGGTTGCGACCCAGGCCCAGGGCGCCGCACTGACTGCCGCCGCCGTCGCTGCCGCAGCGGTGCTGGTCCTGCGGGAGCCGCGGGCGCGCGCGATCGCGATGATCGCCGCGCTGATCCTGGCGGCCGCGGCGATGGCGGCGCTCAAGGCCCACACGGTGTCCAAGGGCATCTCTGATCACCCGGCGCTTGTTGGCGCGGCGGCGCTGGCGGGACTTGGCGCCCTCGCCGCCTTCGTCGAGCTGATCCGCAGGCGGCCCGAGGCATTCGCGCTGCTGACGTTCGCGGCGCTCCCCTTCCGCGTGCCGGTCCCCGTCGGCGGCGACAACGCCAATCTGCTGCTCCCGCTCTATGGCGTGATCGCTGCCGGCGCGATCGCCTACGCAATCCGCCGGTGGCAGGCCGAGGCGCGCTCGGTGACGCCACCCGCCGGGGCCAGCGCGCGCGCGCTGCGACGGGTGGAGGTCGCGCTCGCGATCGTGCTCGTGCTGTACGCCGTGCAGTCGACCTATTCGTCGGACATCAATCAGGCGAGCGTCGCCGTCTGCTTCTTCTATGTGCCCTTCGCGGTGCTCTTCAGGCTGCTGCTCGACGTCCGGTGGTCGCAGCGACTGCTGCGCCAGGTCTTCGCGCTCGTGGTGGGCCTCGCGCTGCTGTTCGCCGCGGTCGGATTCGTGGAGGCGGCCACGGGGAGGCTCTTGATCTCGAACTCGAAGGTGCTCGCGGCGAACGAGATCAAGCCGTACTTCCGCGTGAACTCGCTGTTCTTCGATCCCAACATCTATGGCCGGTTCCTGGCGCTGACCATGATCGTGCTGGCCGCCTCGCTGGCCGCGCTGCGGCGCGGGCGCGAGGTCGGCATCGTCGCCGCCGCCCTGGCGGTGCTGTGGGCGGGCATGGTGCTGTCGCTGTCGCAGTCCAGCTTCGCGGCGTTGCTGGTTGGCCTCCTGGTGCTCGCCGCGCTGCGCTGGCGAACGGTGATCGTCGCCGGCAGCGTGGCGGTCGCGCTGGCGATCGGACTGGCGGTCGTCTTCATCGCGCCCGACCAGGTGGGGCTGCACACGGGCTCGCTCAAGGGCCTGGACCGCTCGACGAGCGGCCGGACCGACCTGATCCGGGGCGGCGCGAGGATGGCGCGCGACCGTCCGGTGTGGGGCTTCGGCTCGGGGTCGTTCGCCGATCGCTTCCGCAAGCGCGAGCGCGTGCGTTCGGAGAAGTCGGCAGCGGTGTCGCACACGATCCCGGTGACGGTCGCGGCCGAGCAGGGAGCGATCGGGCTCGTCGCGTACCTATGGCTCGTGCTCGCGGCATTCATGTTGGTGTTCGGCGGGCTGCGGCGTGCGGTGCGCGCGGGGCCGCCCAGGGACGCGGTGGCGCGCGCGGCCATTGCTGCGGCCTACGCCGGGCTCGTGCTGCACACGCTCGTCTACGCCGCGTTTCTCGAGGATCCGCTGAGCTGGGCGCTGCTGGCCCTCGGTGCGTCGCTGCGACTCGCGTCCGATCGCCGTGGCGATGGCGACGAGGTGCCATCGGCGGACGGCTCGCCGCACCATCCGGCGGTCGCGATCCCATGAAGGGCGCACCGCTCCTGCGCCCCGAGTTCGGGCCGACGCTGCCCGTGCTCATCCACCGCCGGCTGGGGCTTTCGCTGCGCGCGAGCACTGCGATCGCGCTCGGCGCGATCGCAGTGGTGTTGGTCGTCGTGAGCATCGTCGCCGGCGACGGCCGCAAGGCCGCCGTGGTCCACGGCAAGCCCACGTTCAACGTCCTCTACGACCCCAGCCTCATCAACCGCGCCACGCCGCGGCCGGGAGAGCTGCTGCGCCTGCAGTCGAACCACAAGCACCTCGCCGTCGCGATCACGGTCCGCCACCTGCCGCTCCCCCCGTACTCGGGTGACGTGATCGGCGGCCAGCTGCCGGTCTACACCTCCCAGTACGTCAGCCGGCTGCGCGCGCGCCTGCCCGACTTCCAGCTGCGCGACGAGGGCAAGGCGCGCCTCAACCAGGCGCTCGGCTACCAGCTGGGCTACACCTCAGGCCCGGCCGGCGACCGCACGTACTGGCGCGACGCATTCCTGCTGCCGTCCGAAAACGGGGCCGGTCAGGCGCTCGTGCTCACCCTGAGCCAGACGTTCAAGGGCCCGACGGGGGCCCGGGATCAGGCGATGCTGCAGGCCATGAAGAAGGCCTTCCACTCGTTCCGCTTCGGGGCCGGCCGTCCGCTGTTCGGGGGCGGCTGAACCCGCACCACACGGCAAACGCGCCCACGGCGATCACAGCGCCGAGCCAGTGCGCCCCGAGGGCGACGCCAACGAGGCTCGGCAGCCCCGCAAGCGCGGCGCCGAGCAGCGTCCGGCCCTTCGGCAGCGCGAGCACCTGGGCGGTCAGGAGCGCGCACAGCGCCCAGGCGGCGGGGCCGGCGATGAAGCCGTAGTCCACGAAGAACGAATGTGGCAAGGCGATCGCAAGCGCGATCGACAGGACAGCAACCGCGAGCGCCTGCGTCAGCGCCGCGCGGATGGCAAGCGAGCGATCCATCCAGCGGATCGTCGCAGGTCCGCGGCGGCTAGCCTCCTCTGCGGGCGGTTAGCTCAGCTGGTCAGAGCGCTCGCCTTACAAGCGAGAGGTCCCCGGTTCGAACCCGGGACCGCCCATCAGCAGGAAGGTTCGGCGGCTCCGGCTACAAGCGACCGCCCTTGCGCTGGTTGCAGCGCCCGCACAGCAGCTGAAGATTTTCGAGAGTGTTTGCCCCGCCCATCGAGAACGGGATGACGTGGTCGTACTGCAGATCGAAGTCGCTCCCACACTCGGTGCACCGTCCTTCGTCCCGCTCCCAGACCGCGAGCTTCACCTCACGTCCGATTGGGTCCCGCTTTCGCGCTGAGGCCGGCACTGCGGCAGCGGCCATCACCGCGTGCGCATGGTCCAGTTCGCGCTGACGCTGACGCTCCCGAGCAAAGAGCAATGCTTGGATATCGGCTGCGACGAGATCCTCGCGGTTGGTCCAATAGATCGTTTCTCGAAACCACCAGTAGCTGCGGTCGCGGTGCCCAGCGACCCACTGGGGGCTGTCGAGGCGCGCTTGCGCCATACGCTCGTAGGTATTCGAGTCGATCCGAAACGGCGGGGTGCCCGTCGCGGCGAACCAGTGGCGTCGCCGCAGAAGGATGCCTCCGCGATCCGTGAAGAACCGGGCGTTGCGATCTTCACGAAGCTGTTGACGAGTCGAACCAGACTGCCACGGACGACCCGCCTGGAGGGCGGGGGGCTTGCCGGCCACGAGACCGCGCCAGAGGCGGGACCAAAGCCCAGCCACCCACCAGCTTGCCAGCCAGACCAAGGGTGAGAACAGGATCACGGCAACTGCACCGACCGGCTCGTTGGCGGCCGCGGCGACGATCACGGCAAGCCCGACGAGTACCGCCAATACGCCGCGCGGCGTCGCCGCTCGAACGCGTTGAACTTCCCACCATCTCCGCACAAATGCTGTCATCGAATTGAAGGCGGGCAGGTTGTCATGCGGGCCCGACGCACTGACAGAGCCCGTGCAGAGGAGGGCATGCTGGTCCCTCGCTTGGGCTTGGTTGAACGGATTTCTTGACTTTGTCGTCACGTTCGCGTTCTACTGCGTGCGTCCGGTTCCCATGGGGGGGAGTGCAGCGTGAGGGGGCATCGTTGGATCGTGGCCGCAGTGGCGGCCGTCGCCGTCGGCATGCCGATCAGCCAGGCGCCCGCGGCCAAGCCCGGCCCGGTCGCGGTGCAGGCAAAGTCGTGTAGCGGCAGCTACACGCACGCTGTCATCAACGGAGCGCAGAAGTGCCTTCGGCGTGGCCAGTACTGCGCCCACGGCGCAGACCGCCAGTACCACCGCTACGGCTTTCACTGCCACAAGCGCGACGCCCGCGGCAGCTACCACCTCACCTAGGCTGCCGACAAGGGCGCGTGGCCGTCCGCATCTGCGCCGCCGCCTCGCTGAACGAAACGGTTACGCCGCGCCCGCCGCCGATTGACCGGTCGTCCGGAGTTTTGGCCCGATCGGCCGGTGGGCTGCCGTGGAGCCCGGTCGCCACAATGAAGGGATGGGGCTTCGCTCCGACGTGCCGTCCGAGGTGTGGCGCCTATCCGCGTTAGCGTCAGTGGGCGCCGCCGTGCTGCTGTACTTCGGGCCGCCGGGAACGGACTTCGCCGCCCACGCCTATCAGGAGGCGCTCTACGCGGCGCACGGGTTCTCGCTGTGGAACAACCTGTGGTACTCGGGCCGCTACAGCTTCATCACCTACAGCACGCTGTACTACCCGCTCGCGGCGCTGATCGGGATCCGTGCCCTCGCGGTGCTGTGCGTGGGCGTCGGGGTGGTCGCGTTCGCGATGGTCACCGGTCGTCGCTGGGGCGAATCGGCGCGCTGGTCCATTCGGAGCGTCGCGGTGATGTTGCCCGCGTTCGTACTGACGGCTGCGTTCCCGTTCCTTCTCGGAGCCGCGCTATCGCTGCTTGCGATCCTGGCGCTGCAGGCCAGACGCTGGCCGGCCTTCGCGATTCTCTGCGTGCTCGCTGCGGCCGCGAGCCCGCTGGCGTTCGTGCTGCTTGGCATGGTCGTGCTCGCGATCGGGGCGGGCGAGCGTTGCAGCCGCCGATCACTCGCTCTGGGCGCATCGATTCTTGGTGGGGTCACGATGCTGTTGGGCCTGACGTCGGTGCTGTTTCCGAGTCACGCCCGGTACCCCTTCCCGACCCAGGCCCTCGTTCAAGCGATGGTCTTCGCTCTTGCCCTCGCCGCGATCACCTGGCGCGTCGAGGCCGCGCGATCGTTGCGCTTCATAGCGATCCTCTACGGCACGGCGTGTGTCGTCGCGTTCGTGATCTCGTCGGAGCTCGGGGAGAACATGACCCGCCTGCGGTTCCTGGGGCTGCCAATCGCCTTGTTGGCCCTCGCACTGCGCGACTGGCGTCCGCTGCGCGTCTCCGTACTCGCCGTCTTGCTCGCGGGCTACTGGAACGCGGCGCCGCTCGTCACCTCCTTCGCCAACGGAAGCTCCGACGCCAGCTCGCATGCCAAATACTGGCGTCCCGCAATCGACTTCCTGCGTGCCCACGACAGCCCCGCCTATCGCGTCGAGGCAGTTGACACCGAGCACCACTGGGCCGCCGCATACCTTCCGGACGCCGGCATCCCACTGGTGCGCGGATGGTTCCGCCAGGACGACTTTCCACAGAACGCCTTGCTGTATCACCGCCTGACGGCCGCGAAGTACCAGGACTGGCTGCGAAGCCTCGCGGTGCGCTACGTCGTGCTCACCGACAGCACTCCCGACTACAGCGCTCAACGCGAGGCCGCGCTTCTGCGCAGCGGCCGATCCGGACTCGTGAGCGTGTTCAAGACGCGGCACATCCAGATCTTTGCGGTCCCCCGGCCGCGGACGCTCGTCTCCGGCCCAGGCGGTCCAGCGGTCGTCGCCTTCGGGCGCGCCCGCCTCGATCTGCGCCTCGCCGCCCCCGGTACCTATCGCGTCGCGATCAGGTACTCCCCCTACTGGAACGCCTCCACCGGCTGTGTGAGCCCGGGCCCGGACGGCATGCTGCGGGTGCGCGTGCTCCATGCAGGCCCGGTCCACCTGTACTTCCGAGTCGGCGCCTCGTCTCTGCTGCGCGTTCTGCTGGGCAACACCGAATCCATCTGTGCGCCGCCTGCCGTGGGCTGAGCGCCGCGGCCCGCTGAGGCTGCTCGTGACACCGTCAGCCGAGCTGGCGGTCGAGGTTCGTGGCGGCGCTGATGAGCGCGAGGTGGGTGAAGGCCTGGGGGAAGTTGCCCAGTTGCTCGCCGGTCGGGCCGATCTCCTCGGCGTAGAGGCCGAGGTGGTTGGCGTACGTGAGCATCTTCTCGAAGACGAGCCGCGCCTCGTCCAGGCGCCCGGCCCGGGCGAGCGCTTCGACGTACCAGAAGGTG
>JAWVFZ010000050.1:0-8711 GCA_033855555.1 Solirubrobacteraceae bacterium | reverse complement strand
ACCTTCGTCGGGTCGGCGGCGGCGAAGGTGATCGCCAGCAGCACGATGTAGCCGATGACGGCCGAGTAGAAGACCGAGCGCCACACGCCCTTCGGCGCGCTCTCGGCGGCGCCGTGGGTCTCCTCCGAGATATGCGCGGAGGCGTCGAAGCCGGTGATTGTGTACTGCGTCAGCAGGAAGCCGAGCGGCAGCACGTACCACCAGTACATGCCCGATCCGAAGCCCGAGTTGTTGATGCGCTTGGTGAAGACGTCGGAGACGCTCGCGTGGTCGTGCGGGGCGAAGATCAGCACCAGGACGATCGCCGCGACGCCCGCGACGTGCCAGAACACCGAGATGCCGTTGAGCCGCGCCACGAGATGCGACCCGCGGATGTTCAGGGTCACGTGGGCGACGAGGAAGATGACGAAGAGGACGAACGTCTCCCTGAGGCCGTGCGCGGTGTCACCGAAGTTCAGCCCCAGGACATTGACCTTGTAGAGGCCGAGCACGACTCCGAGGAACTGGCCGGCGAAGTAGTCCACGGACGCCACGATCCCGATCAGGCCGAGCAGGTTGAACCAGCCGGTGAACCAGCCCCACACCGGCCCGCCGAGCTTGGATGCCCACCAGTAGATGCCCCCGGCGGTCGGGAATGCCGAGACGAGCTCGGACATACACAGGGCGATGATGAGGATGAAGGCCGAGATGATCGGCCAGCCCCAGCTGATGGCGATCGGGCCGCCGTTGTTCCACGCCTGGTAGTAGGTCGTGAAGCAACCAGCAAGGACCGAGATGATCGTGAACGAGATCGCGAAGTTCTGGAATCCGCTCCAGCTTCGGTCCAGCTCCTGCTTGTAGCCCATCTCGGCCAGCCGCTGTTCATCGCGGTCCTGGATCTCCGTGCTCATCCGCGTACCTCTCCTCGGGGGGCGTGGGACTTCTGGCAAAAGGTCCGGCAAAAGGTCCGGCATCCGTCCTTTGGCGGGCGACTGTACGCCCGCCCATGGACGGAAGTCAACCCTGTATCCCGCGCTCCCCTTCGAGCGCGCCGATGACCTCCCGCCACCACGCGCGTTCGGCGTCCACGGTCGCTCGCGCGAGGCGCTTGCGCGCCGCGTCTTGCAGCTGGCGCGCGGAGCCGATCGCCTTGATCGGGCCGGTGTAGGCGAAGCGCCCGTCCTCGAGCGCCACGAGTGCCCCCGGGACGTCGCGCCGCGTGCGCAGCCTGTCGATCACGCGCAGTCCGTTCACAGTCTCCGGGCGCGCGGCGTCGCCGTCGCCCGCGCTCCACGGCCCGGTCGAGAAGATCGAGACCCCGCGCGCGCCGATCGGGCGCTGCGGGCGCTGCGCGATCGGGCCCTCCCGCCACCGGCGCAGGAGCCCGTCGAACTCGACCGCCGCCTCCTGGCGGACCAGGACGTGGAGGTGGTCGCCGGCCTCGATGACGGTCGAGCCGCGCGGCGGGATCGCCTGCTGGCCGCGCACGATGAGGTTCAGCAACGCGCTGCGCGGGAGCCCGAGCTCGCGTACGGGGTGCCCGACAACGGCATCGCGCGGCCCGACGGCGAACTGCGCGACCTCGGCGCCGAGCCGGCGCACGGCGCCCGTTTCGAGCAGCGGCGCGGGCAGCGCCTGCTGGTCGGTGGTCACGCCGAGCAGCCGCGCGAAGGGCTCGAACGTGGAGCCCTGCAGCACCGTGCTCAGGACGACGGCGAAGAAGACGATGTTGAAGAAGTCCACGCCGCGCGCGACTCCGTCGATCACCGGGAACGTCGCGAGCACGACCGGCACCGCGCCGCGCAGGCCGGCCCAGCCCAGGACCACCCGGTCGCGCGCGCCGAAGCCGCCGAACGGCAGCGCGAGCGCGACCGCCAGCGGTCGCGCGACGGCCGCGGCGACCAGCGCGACGACCGTGCCCTCGACCGCGACGTCGCCGAGCTGACCAGGGTTCACCAGTAGCCCGAGCGTGAGGAACATGCCGAGCTGGGCGACCCAGGCGAGCCCCTCGTGGAACGTGACGATCGTGCGCCGCGCGGGGATGTCGTCGGCGCTGCCGAGCGCCAGCCCGCACAGGTAGACCGCGAGGAAGCCGGAGCCATGGAGCTCGTCGGCGCTCCCGTAGGCGATCGCCGCCGCCGCCAGCGAGGCGACTGGATAGAGCCCCGCCGACCCGAGGCGCAGGTTGCGCAGCGCCCAGGTCGCGGCGCCGCCGACGAGCGCGCCGAGCACCGCGCCGATGGCGAGCTCCTGGATGAACAGGAGCGCCATGTCGCCGATCCCGTAGTCGTCGCGCTGCAGCCAGCGGACGAACCCGATGACCAGGATCACCGCGACGGGGTCGTTGATGCCGGCCTCGCCCTCCAGCGTGAGCGCCAGGCGGCGCCTGAGCGTCGACTGACGCAGCACCGCGAAGATCGCCGCGCCGTCGGTCCCGGCGATGATCGATCCGACGAGCATCGCCTGCAGGAGCGTGAAGTCGAACAGCCGCCACGCGACCAGGCCGGTGAACGCCGCCGTCAGGATCGTTCCGGCGACGGCGAGCGAAAGCGCCGGCCACATCACAGGGCGCAGCTCGCGGATGCTGCTCGCCAGGCCACCCTCGAACAGGATCAGCGACAGCGCGATGACCCCGACGGTCCGCGCCAGCTCGTAGTCGTTGAACTTGATCCAGCCCAGCCCGTCGGACCCGACGATCATGCCGATGGCCAGGAACGCCACCAGGCCAGGCACCCGCAGCCGGCCGGCGAGCAGGGATGCGCCGAGCGCCGTCGCCAGCAATGCGCCGGCGACGAGGATCATGCCTCCCGCCTCCATCGCGCAAGAATCGCAGGGGCGGGTGGGACGTGGTCAGCCGGGCAGGAGACCGGCGAGCACGTGCTCGGTGCCCTGCAGGTGCTCGGCCATGAGCTGCGTGGCGCCGGCGGCGTCGTGGCGCCTGATGACTGCGAGCAGGCGGGCGTGCTGCTCGTTTGCGTGCCCGAGGACCTCCTCGGGGTGGGCGATGTGCGCGATGAGGTCGGTCATGTCCGACTGCGCGTCGGTCATCGCCGCGACCAAGCGCAGCGACCCGGTCGCCTCGGCGAGGCCGATGTGGAAGCGCACGTCTGCCTGCCGGTAGGCGGGGAAGTCCCCGAGGACCTCGTCCATCTGCGCAACGAGCTGCTCCAGCGGAGCCAGCGCGTCGGCGGTCGCGCGCTCGGCAGCCAGCGCCGCGACGCCGAGCTCGACCGATCGCCGGATGTCGCAGGCCTCGCGCCAGTCGGCAAGCAGCTCCTGCGACGGGGGATCGGCGGGCGGCGGGCGATCGCTCACGAACGTCCCGCCGCCGCGCCCGCGCGTGGCGTGCAGGTGCCCGGACTGCACGAGGGCGGTCAGCGCCTGGCGCAACGTCGAGCGCGACACGCCCATGCGGGCGCACAGCTCGCGCTCGGCGGGCAGCTGCGCCCCCGGCTCGAGCAGCCCGAGCTTGATCGCGGTCCCGAGGCGCTCGAGCGTCTCCTCGAACGCCGTCTGCGAGCGCACAGGCGCGTAGATCGTCTCCGGGGTCGGCTGCAGAACGGGCTTCACAGCCGCTCGAATCCCCGCACGCGTTCCCAGTCGGTCACCGCCGAGTCGAACGCGGCGAGCTCCACGCGCGCCATGTTCAGGTAGTGGTCGGCGACCTCGTCGCCGAACGCGGAGCGCGCCAGCGCGCTGCCCGCGAACAGGTCGCGCGCGTCGCGCAGGGTTGATGGCAGGTGGGGCTTGTCGGAGGCGTACGCGTTGCCCTCGACCGCGGGCTCCAGCTCCAGCCCGGCGTCGACCCCGTCGAGCCCGGCGGCGATCATCGCCGCGAGCGCCAGGTAGGGGTTGACGTCGGCGCCCGGGGCGCGGCACTCGAAGCGACGACCGGCTCCGTGGCCGATGACGCGCAGCGAGCAGGTGCGGTTGTCGTGTCCCCAGGCGACGGCCGTCGGCGCGAACGAGCTCGCGGCAAAGCGCTTGTAGGAGTTGATGTTCGGCGCGAGGAACAGCGTCAGCGCGCGCAGGTGCGCGATCTGGCCCGCGAGGAACGAGTCGAACAGCTTCGGGTCGCTGTCGAAGAGGTTCGTGCCCTCGCCGTCCTGCAGCGAGAGGTGGATGTGACACGAGTTTCCCTCGCGCTCGTCGTACTTGGCCATGAAGGTGATCGACATGCCCTCCTGGGCGGCGATCTCCTTGGCGCCGGTCTTGTAGATCACGTGCTCGTCGGCGGCACGCAGCGCGGGGCCGTAGCGGAAGTTGATCTCGTGCTGGCCGAGGTTGCATTCGCCTTTGGAGTCCTCGACCTTCATGTTCGCCGCGGCCATCTCGTTGCGGATGCGCCGGATCAGCGGCTCGACGCGCGACGTCCCGATCAGCGAGTAATCGACGTTGTAGAGGTTGGCCGGGTCCAGGCCGCGATAGCCGGACTTCCAGGCGTCCTCGTAGGAGTCGCGGAAGACGATGAACTCGAGCTCGGTCCCCGCGAACGCGTTCCAGCCGCGCTCGGTGAGGCGGTCGAGCTGGGCGCGCAGGATCTGGCGCGGCGAGGCGACGACCGGCGCGCCGTCGCCCCAGTGAAGGTCGGACAGGCACAGCGCGGTCGCGGGGTGCCAGGGCGTGAGCCGCAGCGTGTCGAGATCGGGCCGCATCTCGAAGTCGCCGTAGCCGTGATCCCACGAGCTCATCGCGTAGCCGCCGACGGTGTTCATCTCGACATCGACGGCGAGCAGGTAGTTGCAGGCCTCCGCTCCGTGCTCGGCGATCACGTCCAGGAAGTGCTGCGCGCTCATGCGCTTGCCCTGGAGGCGGCCCTGCATGTCGGTCAGTCCAAGCACGACCGTGTCGACGGCGCCTCGCTCGACGTCTGCTCTGAGCTCCTCGAGGCGCATGGGCCGGGAAGGTACTCGCCTTGGTCCTTTTGACGCAAGGGTGCGGACGTGCTACTGGTCTAGACCAAATGCGCCGCAGACTGCACCGCGATTCGCCGGTCCCCGTGTGGGCTCAGATCGAGGACGGGCTCGCCGCCCGGATCTGCGGCGGCGACATGAAGGTGGGCGATCGGTTGCCCGCCGAGCGCGATCTGGCCGAGGAGCTGTGCGTGAGTCGCGGCACGATCCGGCAGGCGCTGGACGCGCTTGCGGCGCGGGGGCTTGTCGAGCGCGGCGTCGGGCGCGGCACGTTCGTGGCCGCGGGCAAGGTCGAGGTTCGCCTGAACGAGGTGGCGGGCTTCACCGAGCAGATGGCGCGTGCCGGCCTGCAGGCGAACGCGCGCGTCCTGCGCGCGGGCGTCACGGCCGCTCCGGCCACCGTGGCGGCAGCGCTGGACCTGGAACAGGGTGCGCCGGCGCTCCGCGTGGAGCGCCTGCGCCTGGCCGGGCGCCTGCCGCTGACGCTCGAGGACTCGTGGATCCCGGAAGCGCGTTTCCCGGGGATGGCGGACCTGGATCTGCGCGGGTCGATCTACGCGCTGATGGGCGAGCTCTACGACCGCGCGCCGGTGCGCGTCACCGAGTCGCTCGAGCCGGTCATCGCGCAGGAGCACAGCGCTCAGGCGCTCGGTGTCGAGCCCGGCTCCCCGCTGATGCTCGTCGAGCGCACGGCGTTCGACGGCGCCGGCGTGCCGGTCGAGCACGCGCGCGATCTGCATCGGGGCGATCGCGCGCGGTTCGTGGTCCACGCCGCGGCCCCGTTGCTCGTCAGCTGAGGAGGCCCATCCGCAGCGCCGTGGCGACGGCATGGACGCGGTTGCGCGCGTCCAGCTTGTGCATCCCGTTCTCCACGTAGGAGCGCACCGTCGCCGGCGACAGGAACAGCGCGGTCGCCGCAGAGTCCGTCGTGTGGCCGTCCGCGAGCAGTTGGAGCACCTCCGCCTCGCGCGTGGAGAGGATCGCCGCGATGTCCCTGCGCCGGCTGATCAGCGAAGCGCCGAGCGTGGCATCGACGTACGTCAGGCCGGCATTGGCGGCGCGCACCGCGCGCACGAGGTCCTGCGGGGGACCGCTCTTGAGCACGAACCCGCGCGCTCCGGCGTCGAGCGCCGACTGCAGGATCGCCGGGTCGGACGAGCCCGTGTACAGCACGACCGCGGTCGGCAGCTGCCGCGCCGACAGCTCGCGGCAGACCTCGATGCCGTCGACGCCCGGCATCGCGATGTCGACGATCGTCACGTCGGGGCGGCGGCGTTCGGCGAGCTCGAGGGTCCCGCGCCCGTCGTGCGCCTCCCCGATCACCTTGATGTCGTGCTCGGCCTCCAGCACGGCGACCAGCCCGCGCCGCAGCGCCTCGTGGTCGTCGCCGACCACACATTGAATCTGCTTGCTGTCCGACATCCTGCTCCCTGCGATTAGCGGACTTCCGGTGCAACTTTAGGCCTGCTTCGGTCGCTGAAAGCGCTGCAGCAACGGATGCATGGAGCTTTGCACCGAAAAGTGAGGTGTCCGCTGGAGCCCGCGCGTGCCGAACCAGGTCCGGTGATCGCTCGCTCGACAGCTGCGCTACCGGCGCCGCTTGCGCCCGTCCCGGTTCCCCGGCGGCCGAAGCCGCCCGTCCGGCGCGCATCCTCCTCCGAGCGCAGCCGCGCATCGGACGAGGTCCTGGCGGCCATGGCGGTGGGCGATTCCCTGGCCTTCGCCGAGCTGCACAGGCGCTACGACGGCGCGCTGCGGCGCTTCGCGGAGGGCATGCTCCGCGATCCGCACGACGCCGCGGACGTCGCGCAGGACACGTGGGCGCGCGCCCTCTCGGGGCTGAGCGATCCGCCGATCCACGTGCTCTCCGTGCGCCCCTGGCTCTACGCGATCGCGCGCAACGCCTGCCTCGATCGGCTGCGCGACCGCTCGCGGCGCTCCTTCGAGGAGCTGGACGAGGCCTCGCTGGGCGCCGGCCCGGGGCCCGACGAAGTGCTGGAGCTGCGCCAGCGAGCGCGCGATGCGCTGGCCGACCTGAACCGGCTCTCGGATCGCCAGCGTGCCGCCGTGCTGCTGCGCGAGGTCGCCGGACTGGAGGGCGACGAGCTCGCGGAGGCGCTCGGGACCGACGGGCGCCGCGCCTCCTGGCTGCTTGCCGATGCGCACCGCTCGCTTGGCGAACTGCGCGCCGGGCAGATCCTGCCGTGCGAGACGGCGCGCCGGGAGCTGGACCATGCCCGCGTTCGCACGCGCACCGTCCGGGCGCACCTCGACGCCTGCGACGCCTGCGGCTCCTACGCCCGGCGCCGCGTCGGCTCGCGCCTGAATCTGCACGGCGTGGCTCTGCTCGGACTCGTCCCGGTGCGGCTGCGCGGGCTGTTCGAGCGGCTGATGGCGGCAGCACCCGTGCCCGGGCGCGGCGGTGAGGCGTTGCGACCGCTGGCGGCGCTCGCTGCGGTCACGCTGGCGGCCGCCGTTCCCGCCGTCCATCACGCGCAGCCCGCCGGTGGTCAGCGCCCGCAGCACGCAAAGCTCCAGCGAACCGCGCCCGCCCGCGCTGCGATCGCTTCGGTCACGCTGCCCGCGCCGCGGCATCGCGCCGCGGTCGCACCGAAGCACCCGCAGCGGACGCCGGCCCCGGCGCACCGCGCCGTCGCGGTTGCGCCTGTCGTCCATGCGCAGCCGTACGCCGCCACGCCGGCGGTGCACGCGGGCGCGCCTGCATCGAGCGTGCCCGCAGCGACCGCGCCCGCGGCCCCGGCGCTTGCGCTGCACACCGCGCCCGTGCGTGCCGTGACGCATGTTGCCGCGGGTATCGTCGAGCGCGCCGTCCCGGCCGCCGCGCCCGTGCTGCACCCTGCGGTCCGCGCCGCCGATGACGTGCTCGCGGCCGTCGGCAGCTGACCGCCTCGGCCGCCCCGCGCGAAACCTTTACACCAGCGGGAAAAGTCGGTCCGTTCGTCCAAGCGGTCCGGAAAGCGGAAGCCTCGACCGTCCTCCTTGCAGAGCCCAAGAAAGGGCTGAACACCGACCGCCTCGCGGTCACGACAAGGAGGACAAGATGTCCAAGCACCGTATCTCTCGTCTGCTCTGCGCCACCGCCGTCGCCGTCGTGGCCGGCGCTCCAGTTGCACATGGCCAGGGGGATCCGCTCAACGCGGCCGCCCAGCTCCAGTTGCGCGCCGGCGCCGACACCACTGCGGCACAGGCCGTGGCCCACCGTTCCGGCGCACGCGCGCGCCAGCTCATGGCCAAGGGTGCCCGCGAGCTGCAGCGTGCCGCGGCGCTCGTCTCGCGCGCCGACGCGAGCGCAGGCGCTCAGAGCGCAGGCGCCGATGCGGTGCTGTCGGCGCAGATCGCCCTCTCGCAGGACGCGAGCGACCAGGCGGCGACGCTGTCGGCGATCGCCGACGACTCGTCGGGACGCGTCGAGGCCGCCGCCGTGCGGGCCCTGGGTCGCGTCGGCGCGGTCGAGGCCGGCGTCTCGGCTGATGTCGCGGTCCAGACCGCGGCAGGCCAGGCCGACGCAGGAACGCAGGTCGCCCAGGACGTCGCCTCGGTCGGCGAGTCGGTGCGCGCGACCGGCGCCGCGGCGCTGCGCGGGATCGGCGCGCGGCTGGCGGAGATGAAGTCGCGCCTCGACGCGGCGCTCGCGTCGTTGGATGCGTCCGGCGACGACGGAGGCGCGAGCGTCGAGGTGGACGGGTCGGCAAACGCCGATGGCTCCGCCGATGCGTCCGGTGGCGTCGACCTGCTCCTGGCGCTCAGCGGCGGGGAAGGCCGCTGAGCGAGGGCCGATGGTGCCGGCCGGTCGCAGCC
>JAWVFZ010000049.1:0-3641 GCA_033855555.1 Solirubrobacteraceae bacterium | reverse complement strand
GACAGGACGATCCAGTGGAAGTTGCGGTGGATGCGCCGCATCCCCTGGTCCTCGTAGAGGTCGCGGGCGTACTTGTCCGGGCGTGCGCGCCCCTGCTCGGTGAACAGCCAGCCGACGTGGGCGTGGTACAGACCGCGCAGCGCGCCGCGGATGCCCGCGCCCTGGCCGGCGTGGGGCGAATGCGGGTCGCCCTCCTCGTCGGTGTGGGCGTGGTGCTTGCGGTGGTCGGCGACCCAGTCGATGACGCGGCCCTGGACGGCGAGGCTGCCGAGGATCGCAAAGGCGTACTCGAGCTTCTTGCTGGTCTGGAAGGCGCGGTGGGTCAGCAGCCGGTGGAACCCGATCGTGATGCCGAACGCCGAGACGACGTACATGAAGGCGAAGATCGCGATGTCGGTCCAGCCGAGGACATCCGACCGCCAGGCCAGCGGCGCGACGACCGCCAGGATGACGAACGGCCCGAAGACGGCGACGAGGTTCGCATTGCGCTCGAGACGGGTCATGTCTGCACCTTGGCGCACACTCGCTCGGACATCTGCGGTCGAGTTCCACGACTTGGCCGTCTAGGATTATCACGTTGTGACAAATATCGACGATCGGCCGTGGAGCGCGCTTCCCAGGGAGCTGGGCGACGAGCTGCGTGCCGGTCTGCCCGCGCTGGTCGACGAGATCATGGTCGCGATCGGCGAGGCGGTGCCGGAGTACCACCGGCCGCTACGTGGCGACTTCGGCCGTGGCCTGCGCACGGGCGTCGAGCAGGCGCTGGGCGAGTTCGTGGACCTGATCGGCGCGCCGGACGCAGCCCCGCGCGGCAGCGTCTACCGCGAGCTGGGCCGCGGCGAGCTGCGCGAGGGCCGCTCGCTCGACGCGCTCCAGGCCGCCTACCGCATCGGCGCGCGCGTGGCCTGGCGGCGCAGCGGCGAGGCCGCCGAGCGCGCCGGCGTCGACGCCGCGGGCCAGCGCCTCCTCGCCGAGGCGATCTTCGCGTACATCGACCAGCTCGCCGCCCAGTCGGTGACGGGCTATGCCGCGGCCCAGGCGCGCCGCGCCGGCGAGGCCGAGCGCCGCCGCCGGCGCCTGGTCACCGCGCTCGTCGAAGGCCATCCGCTGCCGGCGGTCGAGGCCGTCGCCCTGGAGGCGAGCTGGGCGCTCCCCACCACGGTCGCCGTCGTCGTGGTCGACAACGCCGAGCGCCGCGCTCCGCGGATCGCGCCCGAGGCACTCGGCGCGGAGGACGTCCTCGTCGTCCCCGATCCCGGCGCGCCGGGCGCCCGCGCGCGGCTCGACGCAGCGCTGGCCGGCGCGCCGGCGGGCGTCGGCCCGGCGGTCGGCATCGCCGAAGCCGGCTTCTCGCATCGTCTCGCCGTGGGCGCGCGCCAGCTCGCGGCCAGCGGCGCGGTGTTCGCCGACGAGCGCCTGCCCGACCTGCTCGTCGCCTCCGATGAAGCGTTGGCCGCGCGCCTCGCCGAGCGAGCGCTCGCGCCGCTGGCCGACGACCGCTCGGGCCGTCTGACCGAGACCCTGCGCGCCTGGCTGGATGCCCAGGGCCACCACCCCACCGTCGCCGCCGCGCTCCACGTGCACCCGCAGACCGTCCGCTACCGGCTCGCGCGCCTGCGCGAGCGCCTGGGCACGGCGCTCGACGAACCCGACGGCAGGCTGGCGTTGCAGCTCGCGCTGCGAACCCGACGCTGAGCTCGGGTAGGGTCGACACTGTGTCATTCGAGCCTCCCCAGTTCGATCTCACCGAAGAGGAACTCGACCCGACCACGCTCGTGATCGCGGTCAGGGGCGAGATCCACTCGACGACCGCGCCTGAGTTCTCCGAGCGCCTCAACGACGCGATCTCGCGCGGCAACACCGCCTTGGTCCTCGACCTGACCGGCGTCGAGTTCATCGACTCCACCGGCCTGAGCGTCCTCCTCAACGGGCTGCGAAGGATCACGCGCGCGCACGGGCGAATGGTGATCGCCTGCGCGAATCCGACCGTCCTGCGCCTCTTCGAGATCACGCGCCTGGACTCGACCTTCGAGATCCTCGCCAGCTGCGACGACGCGATCGAGCGCGTCCGTCAGGCCGCGGCCGACTGAAGCACCGGCGGCACGCCGTAGGCGTGCAGGCAGGCCGGCATAGCAATCGTGGCGTCGTCGCGCTGGCCGTTCTCCAGCAGCGCGATCATGTGGCGCCCGGCGACCGCGGTGCCGTTGAGCGTGTGCACGATCTCCGGCTTGCCGCCGGCGGCGATGCGCGCGCGGACGTCCAGGCGGCGCGCTTGGAAATCGGTCGTGTTGGAGGTGGAGGTCACCTCGCGGTAGCGCCCCTGGCCCGGCATCCACGCCTCGCAGTCGTACTTCTTGGCGGCCGATGCCCCAAGGTCGTCGACCGCGATGTTGACCACGCGGTAGGGGATCTCGAGGTCGGTGAGGATCTCCTCCTCGATCGCCAGCAGCCGCTCGTGCTCGTCGGCGGCCGCGCTGGGCTCGACGAAGCAGAACATCTCGAGCTTGTCGAACTGGTGCACGCGGAAGATGCCGCGCGTGTCCTTGCCGGCGGCGCCCGCCTCGCGCCGGAAGCACGACGAGAAGCCGGCGTAGCGCACGGGCAGCTCGGCGCCGTCGAGGATCTCGCCGGCGTGCATCGAGGCCAGCGCCACCTCGGAGGTCCCGACGAGGTAGAGGTCGTCGTCGGGCAAGCGGTAGATCTGCTGCTCGGTGTCGGGGAGGAACCCGGTCCCGTACAGCGCGTCCTCGCGGACGAGCACCGGCGGCAGCACGGGCTCGAAGCCGTGACCGAGCAGCTTGTCGGTCGCCCAGCGCACGAGGCCGAGCTCGAGCAGCGCGATGTCGCCGCGCAGGTAGGCGAAGCGCGAGCCCGACAGGCGCGCCCCGCGCTCCATGTCGATCCGGTCGCCCGCGAGCGCCAGGTGGTCGAGGCCTTCCTTGGATGCGTCACCCACCTCGCGCAGCACCTCGTCGGCGTCCGGCGCGGTGGGGTCGGGCAGGTTCGGCAGCGTCACCAGGATGACCTGCAGACGCTCCTCGGCGGCGCGCGCCTCCTCGGTGCGCTCCTTGACCGTCGCCGACAGCTCCTTCACGCGCGCGAGCGCCTCGGCGGCGTCCTCCCCGCGGGCCTTCGCCGCGCCGATCGCCTCCGAAGCCTGCTTCTGCTCGGCGCGCAGCGACTCGGCGGCGGCTGTGGCCGCGCGCCACTGCTCGTCGGCGGCGAGCAGCTCGTCCACGCGGGCGGGCAGATCGGGCGACCTGCGCGCGAGGGCACGCCGGACAGCCTCCGGGTCGTGGCGGATCGCGCGGAGGTCGAGCACGATCGCCGGTCAGCCGTTCGGCGAGACCGACTTGGGAGCCTGCGTGCCGGCGTACTTCGCGAGGAACTGGGCCACGGCCTGCGCTTCCTTCCCGACCACGATGTTCTCGGGCATGATCGCGCCGGAGAAGCCACCGTTGCGGATCGCGTAGAGCACCTGGTCGACCTGCTCCTTGCGCGTGTTGAAGTTCGGGCCGTCGACGCGCTCGCGATCGCGGATCTGCGTCGCGGAGCCCTGGGTCCCCGCCACGTCGAGCGTGTGGCAGCCCCCGCAGCGCTGGGCGAAGAGCTGAGCACCCTCGTGGTTGGGATCGTCCTGG
>JAWVFZ010000048.1:0-3703 GCA_033855555.1 Solirubrobacteraceae bacterium | reverse complement strand
AGGCGTCACGGGTGATGCTCGCGCTGCTGGCCGTCGCCAACGAGGCGTCGGGTGCGGCGCTGATCTTCGACGAGGTCGACGCCGGCATCGGCGGCCAGACCGCCCGCGCGGTCGGGGAGGAGTTGCGGGCGCTCGCCGAGCAGGTGCTCGCGGAGCTCGAGCAGCTCGCGATGGAGGGCGCATCGTTCGAGGTGGAGCTGCACGAGCGCGACGCCGTCGGGCCGCTCGGCGCGGAGCGCGTCGAGTTCCTGATCGCCCCGAACCCGGGCGTCCCGGCCGCGCCGCTGCGCGAGACGGCCTCGGGTGGCGAGGCGTCACGGGTGATGCTCGCGCTGCTGGCCGTCGCCAACGAGATGTCCGGCGCGGCGCTGATCTTCGACGAGGTCGACGCCGGCATCGGCGGCCAGACCGCCCGCGCCGTCGGCGAGGAGCTGCGGGCGCTCGCGGACGGGCGCCAGATCGTCTGCATCACGCACCTGCCGCAGATCGCTTCGCTGGCTGCGCGCCACTTCGCGATCGAGAAGGACGCATCGGTCGAGCCCGCCAGCACGACGGTGCGCGAGCTCGGCAAGGGAGAGGTCGTCGGCGAGCTCGTCCGGATGCTGGGGGCCGACGCCGGCGACGTGGCGGCCCGCCGCCACGCCAAGGAGCTGCTCAAGGCAGCGTAAGGCCGCGTAGACTCGAGAGCCATGGCAGTAGCCCGTCCCACCGCGGCCCAAGCCGGCGCCGTCGGTGAGGCGCTACGCGAGGTCACCGGCGCCGCTCGGCCGGGGCGCAAGACCAAGCTGCTCGTCCGGAAGCTGCGGCCGGGGGACATCGCGATCATCGACCACAGGGATCTCGATCGCGTCTCGGCCGAGGATCTGATCGCCGCCGGCGCCGTCGCGGTCCTCAACTGCAAGCCATCGTCCACCGGGTCCTACCCGAACATGGGCCCGCTGCTGCTGGTCCAGGCGGGCGTGCACCTGGTCGACATGCCCGGCGACGCGCTGTTCAAGGCGCTCGACGACGGGGCGACGATCACCGTCCTTGGCGGGGCGGTGATCCGCAACGGAGAGATCATCGCCACGGGCTCCGTGCAGGAGCCCGAGCAGGTCCGGGAGGGCAACGAGGAGCGCCGGCGCGAGATCGGCGAGGCGCTGGAGGCGTTCGCGCGCAACACGATCGAGCACATGCTCGAGGAGCGCGAGCTGCTGGCGGGCAAGCTGGAGCTCCCGGTGTTCCACACGGACTTCCGCGACCGCCCGGCGCTGGTCGTGGTGCGCGGCGTGGACCACCGCAAGGACCTGCGCGCGCTGCGGCCCTACATCCGCGACGTGCGGCCGGCGCTCGTCGGCGTCGACGGCGGGGCCAACGCGCTGCTCGAGGAAGGCTTCACGCCCGACATGATCGTCGGCGACATGGACTCCGCGCAGGAGTCGGCGCTGCGCTGCGGCGCCGAGCTGATCGTCCACGCGTACCCCGACGGCCGCGCACCCGGCCGCGAGCACCTCGAGGAGCTCGGCCTGCCCTACAAGCTGGTGCCGGCGCCCGGGACCAGCCAGGACATCGCGATGCTCATCGCCGCGGAGAAGGGCGCCGAGCTGATCGTCTCGGTCGGGTCGCAATGGAACCTCGTCGAGTTCCTGGACAAGAACCGCCGCGGCATGTCGTCCACGTTTCTCACCCGCCTGCGGATCGGAGAGATCCTCGTCGACGCCAAGGGCGTGAGCCGGCTGTACCGCCCGCGGCCGACCACCGCGCCGCTGGCGCTCGTCCTGCTCGCCGGCGTCGCCGCGCTTGTTGCGGTCGTGGCGGTCACGCCCGGGCTGCGCGACGTCGCCGACCTGCTGTGGCTCAAGCTCCAGGTCCTCCTGGGCATCAACGCATAGTGTTCGACTTCCGCTACCACGCGCTCTCGCTGATCGCCGTGTTCGTGGCGCTCGTCCTCGGGCTGCTGCTCGGCGTCGCGATCGGCGACAAGGGCCTCGTGTCAAGCGCCGAGACGAAGATCAAGGAGTCGTTGCGCTCCGACGTGCGCGCCGCCCAGAAGCGAGCCGACACGCTCAGCACGCAGATCACCCAGCAGGACAAGTTCGAGAGCGAGGTCTATCCGCTGCTGGTCGACGGGCAGCTCACCGACCGCCACATCGGCGTCGTGTTCCTCGGCCAGCCCTCCGACCAGATCAACACCGAGGTCCAGGACGCGCTGACGCCATCTGGCGGCAAGCGCGTGGGCGCCGTGGTGGTGCGCGAGCCGCTCGCGGCCGGCGACCTGGCCTCGCGCGCGACCGGCACCCGCTACGAGGGCCTCGCGGTGGGCGACGACGCGCTGTGGGAGGCCTTCGGCGCCCGCATGGGCGTGCAGCTCACCACGGGGGGCAACCTGATCACACGCGAGCGCCGCGGCCTGTTCAGCGCGGTTGCGGGGTCGCTCGGACCCTATGACGGCCTCGTCGTCTACCGCAACCCGCCGGACGGGCTCAAGGGCGACGACCTGCGCCGCGTCAACGCATTCGAGCGCGGCTTCATCCGCGGGCTGACCGGCAGGAACGTGCCGGCCGTCGGGGTCGAGCGGACCGACGCCGACCCCACCCAGGTGCCCTGGTATCGCGATCACGGGCTGTCGAGCGTCGACAACCTCGACCAGACCGCGGGGCACGCGGCGCTCGTGTTCACCCTGACCGGGGCCAACAGCGGCGCGTTCGGCATCCATCAGCCGCGGCTGCTGCCCGACATCGCGGGCGGCGTCGGATGAACGGGCTCGACCTCGCGCGGCGGCGCGAACTCGGCGAGCTGATAGAGGACACCTGGCGCCTGTACACGGCCAACCTGTCGCTGTTCCTGCCGATCGCGATGATCGTCGTCGTTCCGGTGGAGCTGCTCGTGCTGGGCGTCGGCTTCGGCGACCTGTGGAGGTCCTACGACCCGAACCCGGACGTCGGGCCCTCGGCCGTCGGGACGATCCTGCGGCTCCTCGTCGTACAGCCGCTGGTGACCGCGGCGCACATCGCCGCGGTGATGGCGCTCGGCCAGGGTGAGCGGCCGAGCGCATGGTGGTCGGTCACCCGCGGCCTCACGCGCTGGGCGGCGGTCCTCGGAGCGGTCCTGCTGGCCGGGCTCGCGGTGGTCGCCGGGTTCGTGGCCTTCGTGATCCCGGGCATCTACCTGCTGGTCGTCCTGTACTTCGGCGCCCAGGCGGTCGTGGCGGAGGACCGCACGCCGGTCGACGCCCTGCGACGCAGCAAGGAGCTCGTCTCCGGACAGTTCTGGCGCGTCTTCGGCATCGGCATCGTGTTCTCGGTGATGATCGGCGTGGTGGCGGGCATCGTCTCGTTCGGCGCCACGGCGATCGCCGACGCGACCGGCCGCGAGCTCTTCGTCCTGCTGGGATCGATGCTCAGCGACGTCTTCACGATCGCCTTCACCGCGCTGGCGGGCACGCTGGTCTTCTTCGACCTGCGCGTCCGCGCCGAGGGAGTCCCGCCGCCGCCGCGCTGGGCGCCGCAGGGCTGGGAGGCGCCTGGCGCGGGTCCGTCGCAGGCGGGCTGGGCCAGTCGTAGTTCCTAGGGATGGTGGGCCCATCAATGGCACCGAGGGCGCTTGGATCTTGGAACTTCGGCCTGCTTCTCACGCTGTGGGTGAGAAGTAGGCCTCAGTTGCCCGGGAGAGCGCCGGGCGATCGATCTCTCCCCTCAATGCGAGCAGCCAACGCCGGCCCCGG
>JAWVFZ010000047.1:0-4591 GCA_033855555.1 Solirubrobacteraceae bacterium | reverse complement strand
CGCGTGCGCACCGGCATCGCGATCGCGCTGCCACCGGGCACCGCGGGGCTCGTCCTGCCGCGCAGCGGTCTGGCCGCCAGGCACGGGATCTCGGTCGTCAATGCCCCGGGCCTGATCGCCGAGGGCTACCGCGGCGAGCTGCAGGTGCTGCTGTTGAACACCGACCGCGAGCACCGGTTCACGGCGGCCGCGGGCGATCGCATCGCCCAGCTGGTCGTCGTCGACGTCGAGACCCCGGAGGTCGTGGAGGCCGACGACCTCGACGAGACCGTCCGCGGCGTGGGCGGCTTCGGCTCCAGCGGCGCATAGGCCGCCGGAGCCGAGCACGCGTCGGCTACACCAGGCTGTTGGCCTGCAGGAACTGCTTGGCGACCGCAGCCGGCTTCTGCTTGTCGAGGTCGACCGCGGCGTTCATCTTCTGCATCGCCTCCGTGGTCAGCTTCGCGCTGACCGCGTTGATCGTCGCCGCGAACTCCGGGCCCTGAGCCGTCAGGACCTTCTGGGACACGATCGGGGAGACGTTCTGGAAGCCGAAGATGAACTTCGGATCCTTGAGGACCTTGTACTTGCCGCCCTGGAGGGCGCCGTCGGTGGTGAAGACGTCGGCGGCGTCGATCTTGCCGGTGTCCAGCGCCTTGTACTGCAGGCCGATGGCCAGCGGCTTGAAGGACGGGGTCACCCCGTAGGACTTCTTGAGCCCGATCAGGCCCTCGAAGCGCGTCTTGAACTCCGGCGGCGCTCCGAGCTTGAGGCTGTTGCCGAGCTTCTTGAGGTCGGCGACCGACTCGAGGCCGTTCTTGGTGGCGAAGTCGGGCTTGACGGCGATCGCGTCCGAATCGAAGAACGGCGTCTTGTCGAGCAGCGTGAAGCCGCGCCCCTCCTCGAACTTCTTCGCCGCCGTGTAGGCCTCGTCGGGGTTGGCCGGGCGCTGCTTCTCATGCGCCAGCTCCGACAGGATCACGCCCGTGTACTCGGGATAGAAGTCGAGCTTCCCGGACGTGAGCGCCTTGTCGATGATCTCCGAGGAGCCGATGTTCGACTTGATGTTCACCGTGAAGCCCTTCGCACGTAACGCCTGTGCGTAGAGCTCACCGAGCACATACTGCTCGGTGAAGTTCTTGTCGCCGATGGTCACCGCGGGTTTGCCCTTGCCGGGCTGGCCGGCGCCGGTGGCGGCCACGGGCGTGCTCGAAGACGAGCTCTTGTTGTCGCTGCTGCCGCATGCGCTCACGGTGATGGCCAGGGCCACCGCCAGTAGAACTGCAAGGAGACGCGGCCATTTCCGTGTGGTCACTGGGGTCCTTCCTCTCGTGGGTTGCCTGCCGCGGCCGTCTGTACGGCCGCGAAGTCGATCTGCCCGCGCAGTCCGCGCGGGGTGGCGGCGCGCTGCAGCGCCGCGAAGATGGCGTCGATCGCCAGGGCCAGGGCCGCGACGCAGATGGCGGCGCCGACGACGCCTTCCAGCCGGTAGCTCGCCTGGTTGGCGATGATGTCGCCGAGGCCGCCGTCGGTACCCGTCAGCGCGCCGAGCGGGACGGTGGCGACGACGTACACGGCGGCGGTGCGGATGCCCGCGAACAGCAGCGGCAGCGCCAGCGGCAGCTCGACGCTCGTGAGCACCTGGAGCTCGCGCAGGCCCATGCCGCGCGCTGCGTCGACGACGTCGCGGTCCACGCCGTCGACGGCGACGTAGGCATTGGTCAGGATCACCGGCGCGGCGAGCACCACGAGCGCGAGGATCAGCGTGTTGCGCCCCAGCCCGACGATGCCGATCGCGATCGCGATCACGGCCAGGCTCGGCAGCGCGCGCCCGACGTTCGAGATGCTGATCGCCGCGAACGAGCCGCGGTGCACGTGGCCGAGCCAGACGCCGATCGGCGTCGCGATCGCGATCGCGATCACGAGGGCGATGCCGGCGATGACGAGGTGCACGCCGGTCCGCCCGAGCAGCAGCGACGTGTGGTCGGCGATCCACGGGAAGCCGTCGAGCACGGGCTTCATGCGCGCTGCCTCCTCGCCCAAGGCGTCACGGCCCGCTGCGCGAGAACCAGGGTCGCATCGGCCAGCAGCGCCAGGGCGACGGCGAGGAAGCCGGCGGCGAACAACTCGGTCTTGAACACGTTCGACTGGATCGCGCGGAAGATGGGGGAGCCCAGGCCCTCGTCGTCGATGAACGCGGCGACCGTGGCGAGGCTGATGACCGTCACGGTGGCTATTCGGAGCCCCGCGATGATCGCCGGCAGCGCGAGCGGCAGCTCAACCTTGGTCAGGATCTGGCGCGGGGTGAGCCCCATGCCCTCGGCAGCCTCGCGCACATCCTCCGGGACGTCGCGCAGCCCCGTCAGCGTGTTGCGGAACAGGATCAGCAGCGTGTAGCTGACCAGCGCGATCTCGACGGTGAGCCGGTTCAGGCCCAGGAAGCTGAACCCGACGAGGATCTGGAACAGCGCGAGCGACGGGATCGTGTAGAGCACGCCGGTCGTGACCGTGATCGGGCTCTCGAGCTTGCGATGGCGATGGGCCAGGAGTGCGAGCGCAAACGCCAGGGCGAACCCGATGACGACCGCGATCGCGGTGAGCACCACGTGCTGCTTGACCGCAGGCCACAGGACGCCGCCCCAGTTGTCGCTCACCCAGTTCCAGCAGATGCCCTTGTTCTCGCGTACGCACGAGCCCGCGCCGCCGCCGAAGTCCGGGATGACGGTGTCGGCGATGATCATCGCGGCGACTCCAGCGACCGCGCGATCAGGTCGATCGTGATGAGGCCGTGCTCGCGGCCCGCCGCGTCGACGACGATGGCCGCAGCGCCGCCGGACTGCAGGATCTGCGCGAGTGCGTCGCGCAGCGGAGCGTCGTCGGCGACACGCGGGCGGCCGTCGCGCTCCTGCTGGGGCATCGGGGCCGGGAGGTCGAGATCGCGCACCCGGGTCAGCGCGAGGCGCTTGAGCGCCCGGTCGGCTCCCACGAAGGACTCGACGAACTCGTCAGCGGGATGCATCAGCAGCTCCTGCGGGGTGGCGAACTGCGCCAGCTCGCCGCCGCGGCGCAGCACCGCGATGCGGTCGCCCATCTTGATCGCCTCGTCGATGTCGTGGGTCACGAACAGGACGGTCTTGCGGATCTCGGTCTGCAGGCGCAGGAACTCGTCCTGCAGCCGTGCGCGCGTGATCGGGTCGATGGCGCCGAACGGCTCGTCCATGAGCATCAGCGGAGGATCGGCGGCAAGGGCGCGGGCGACGCCGACACGCTGGCGCTGGCCGCCGCTGAGCTGCGCGGGGTAGCGCCGGCGCATGTCCTCCTCGAGTCCGACCAGCTCCAGGAGCTCGCCGACGCGGGCGGCAACGCGCCCACGATCCCAGCCGAGCAGCTTCGGAACGGTCGCGATGTTGTCGGCGACCGTCTCGTGGGGGAACAGGCCTACCTGCTGGATGACATAGCCGATGCCGCGGCGCAGCTGCGCGGTCTCCCTTCCCTTCACGCTGGCGCCGTCGAGCAGGATGTCGCCGCCGGTGAGATCGATCATCCGGTTGACGAGCCGCATCGCGGTCGTCTTGCCGCAGCCCGACGGCCCGACGAGCACGCAGACCTCGCCGGCCGGGACCGTGAAGCTGAGGTCGCGGATCGCAGGATCGGCTTGCCCGGGATACCGCTTTTCCACGTGCGAGAACTCGACCGTCACGGCCCCCTCGGGAGGGATGCCGGACGGCCCCTCAGCATGGGCAGTGCGATCGAAGGACAAAAGGAGGAGTGCCGGTCGCGAGCCGGACGCAAAATGCTACATAGCCCGGCGGTTAGAGCCCGGCGGCCTTGAGCGCAGCCGCATGTGCGGCATCCTCGAGCGCGTCGTCCAGCGGCGCCAGCTCGTCGAGTCCGAGGGCGCGGAGCACGAGCCAATCCGCGAACCAGGCGTTCTTGGGGAGCAGCGGGCCATGCAGGTAGGTGCCGATGACCCCGTCGCGCAGCACGCCCTCGCTGCCCGAGGCTCCGGTGTTCCCGTGGCCCTTCAGCACACGCCCGAGCGGCTGCTCGCCTGTGCCCAGATGGGTCCGGCCGCCGTGGTTCTCGAAACCTGCGAGCACCTTTCGCCCGGCGCCTGGGAGGTCGACCTCGATCGCCACGTTGCCGATCAGGCGCGGGCCGTCCTCGCGAACGGTCCGCAGATCGACCAGTCCGACGCCCGGAATCTCCTCGTCGCCGATCACGTAGGAGTGACCGAGGAGCTGGTAGCCGCCGCAGACGCCGAGCACGACCTTGCCGGCGCCTGCCGCCGCGCGCAGCGCGTCGCGTTTGGTCTCCACGAGATCCTGGGCGCAGAGGATCTGATCGCGGTCCTGGCCGCCTCCGAGGTAGAAGAGATCGTGCGCGTCGGGATCGATCGCCTCGCCCAGCCCGGCCGCCGTGACATGGAAGCCGATGCCGCGCCAGCCGCAGCGACGTTCGAGCATGAGCATGTTGCCGCGATCGGCGTAGATGTTCATCAGGTCGGGATACAGCGCGCAGATCCGCAGCTCAGGCACGAAGCATCACCACCACCGAGCCGACGAACTCGTCGGTGGGCCCGATGTAGCGCTGGTCGAGCACCGTGAATCCC
>JAWVFZ010000046.1:0-5965 GCA_033855555.1 Solirubrobacteraceae bacterium | reverse complement strand
CTCTACGCGCGGCTGCACGGCCTGCGGACGGTCACGCTGCGCTACGGCAACGTCTATGGCCCGCGCCAGGACCCGCTCGGGGAGGCCGGCGTGATCGCGATCTTCTGCGGCAAGCTCATGGAGGGCGGCCGCCCGAGGATCTACGGCGACGGTCGGCAGACGCGCGACTACGTCTACGTCGGCGACGTCGTCACGGCGAACCTCGCCGCGGCCGACAACCCCGGCGTCGGCGGCGAGGTCAACATCGGCACCGGCCGCGAGACGAGCGTGCTCGACATCGTCCAGATCCTCCAGCAGGAGGGCCACCGCGACGACTTCGAGCCCGAGTTCGCCGAGGCGCGCATGGGCGAGATCGAGCGCTCCTGCCTCGATGTCAGCCGCGCGCGCGAGCTGCTCGGCTGGCAGGCGGGGACCTCGCTCCCCGAAGGCATGCGCGCCACCCTGGAGGCGGCGCGCATGGAGATCGGCTCTTAGAAGCGCTTAGCGCGTGCGCCGGTGGAACAGCGTGGCGGCGAGCGTGATCGAGACGATGAGGATGCCGCTGCACCAGGTGACTGCCTGCCATGGGCTTGACCCTGCCGGGGTGCCCAGCAGCAAGCTGCGGATCGTTTCGATCACGGGCGTGACGGGTTGGTGCTCGGCGAAGCCCTGGATCAACGAGGGCATTGTGTGGATCGGGACGAATGCGCTGCTCGGGTATGGCAGGAACATCACGAAGAACGTGAAGCCGTTGGCGCCCTCGGGGGTCCTTGCGAGCAGGCCGATGACCGCCGCGAACCACGACAGCGCGAGGACGAACAGCAGCAGCACGCCGCCCGCGGCGAGCCAGTGCAGCATGTCGGCGTGCGGTCGGAAGCCGATCAGGACGCCGACGCCTAGGACCAGCACGGTCGAGGCGGCGTTGCGCACGACGCTGGCCGTTACGTGGCCGGCGAGGACCGACGCGCCTCCGACGTCGAGCGAGCGGAAGCGGTCGACGATCCCGCCGGTCATGTCGTCGGAGACGCTGACCGCGGTGATCGAGGCGCCGTAGCCCGCGCACAGGAGCAGCACGCCGGGGACGACGTAGGTCACGTACTTGGTGCCAATGTGTATTGCGCCCCCGAAGAGGTAGACGAACATCAGCATCAGCATGATCGGCAGCATCAGCGAGGTCAGCAGCGCCTCGATGTTGCGGCGCGAGAGGCGCAGGCAGCGCCCCGACAAGATCAGCGCGTCAGACATGGGCCGTCTCCTTGTCGGTCGTCGGTTCGGTAATCGGCTCGGCGACGCGGCCGGTCAGGGCGAGGAAGACGTCGTCGAGCGTCGCGCTGTGGATCGCAAACGAGGCGACCGCGTCGCGCCCGGGGTCGACCTCGTCGAGCAGGTCGCGCACCCGCCCCGCGTTGCCGTCGGTCGCGACGCCGAGCGTCAGGCGAACCGCGTCGCGGTGGATGGCGCGCTCGCCGAGCGTGCCGGCGACGGCCTCGTAGGCCCGGGCGTCGGCGAGCGTCAGGTCGAGGCGCGAGCCGGCGACCCGCTGCTTCAGCTCGGCGGAGGTGCCTTCGGCGACGACGCGGCCGCCGTCGATGACGGCGATGCGGTCCGCGAGCCGGTCGGCCTCCTCGAGGTATTGCGTCGTGAGGAAGACCGTCACGCCGCCGGCGACCAGCTCCCCGATCACATCCCACAGCGCCTGCCGGCTGCGGGGGTCGAGACCGGTCGTCGGCTCGTCGAGGAAGAGGACGACTGGACGGGTGACGAGGCTGGCGGCGAGGTCGAGCCGCCGGCGCATCCCGCCGGAGTAGGTCGCGACCTTCCGCTGCCCGGCGTTGACGAGGTCAAAGCGCTCAAGCAGCTCTACGGCTCCGCGGCGCGCCTGCGCCCGCGGCAGGCCGGCGAGTCGGCCCATCATGCGCAGGTTTTCCTCCCCGGTCTGCAGCTCGTCGACCGCCGCGTACTGGCCGGTGAGGCTGATGCTGCGGCGGACGCGGTGCCGGTCAGCCACGACGTCGTGGCCGGCGACGCGGGCGCGACCGCCATCCGCCGTGACGAGCGTTGAGAGGATCTTCACGGTCGTCGTCTTGCCCGCGCCATTGGGGCCGAGCAGCGAGAAGACGGTCCCGCGCCGCACCTGCAGGTCGACGCCGTCCAGCACCTTCATGTTGCCGTAGGACTTTTCGAGGCCGATCGCCTCGACTGCCGTCTCGTGGGTCATGTGTGTCTTCTCGCTGGTCTCGGTCACGGTGGCGATAGTCTTCTGCGTAAGCCCTACGCGGTATTGCGTAAGGTATACGCAATGGGGTCGGTCGTGTCAACCGACGACGTGACAGCAGAGGCGATGGACGACGACAGCGAGAGCGGGCTGCCAGCGGGAATCGCGGCGGCGTGGGGCGTGCGCGCGCGAGCAACCAGGGGACCAAAGCCAGGACTCGGCCTCGACCGGATCGTCGCCGCGGGGATCGCGGTCGCCGACACCGACGGCCTCGCCGCGGTCTCGATGAACCGCGTCGCGCGGGAACTGGGCACCTCCGCGATGTCGCTCTACCGCTACGTCGATTCGAAGGACGAGCTGCTCACGCTGATGGTCGACACCGCGCTCGGCACCATGCCCCCGGCCACGCCGGACGAGGATTGGCGCGAGGGTCTCGCGCGCTGGGCCTGGGGGTCGGTCGAGGTGATGCGCGCCCATGCATGGACGACGCACGTCCCGATCACCGGGCCACCGCTCGGCCCCAACTCGGTCGCGTGGTTCGAGGACGCGCTCGGCTGCATGCGCAACACCTGCCTGCCCGAGGCCGAGAAGGCGTCGCTCGTCATGATGCTGAGCGGCTACGTCCGCAACCACGTAACCCTCATGGCCCAGGTGCAGGCGCACTTTCTCGACGCGGCCGTCACCCCGCACGACGCGATGCGCGGCTACAGCGACACGCTGCGGCGGCTTACCGACCCGGACCGCTTCCCCGCGCTGCATGCGGTCCTCGACGCAGGCGTCTTCGACCACGCCGACCCACCCGACGACGAGTTCGCCTTCGGGCTTGAACGGATCCTCGACGGCATCGAGTCCCTGATCCGCGCGCGCGCAAGCTAGCGCGCGACGGACTTCAGAAACCACTCTTAGACGTGGAGGGGGATGTCGGCGGTGAGGAGCGTGCCGCCATCGGACGGGCTCTCGACCCGGAGCTCGCCGTCGAGGGCGGCGAGCCGGTCAGCCAGCCCGACGAGGCCGTTGCCCTCGGGCCGTGCGCCGCCGATGCCGTTGTCGCGCACGTGAAGCTGGAGGCTGCCCTGCTCGACGTGGGCCTCCACCGTGACACCTGTCGCATGCGCGTGCTTCGTGATGTTGGTCAGCGCTTCGGCCACGACGAAGTACGCCGTCGCCTCGACCGGAGCCGGCAGCCGCTCCACGGACACGTCGACCTCGACCGGCACCGGCGTCTGTGAGGCCAGCGGCTCGACTGCCGCGCCCAGGCCGCCGCGTGTGAGGACGGCCGGGAGGATCCCGTGCGCGAGCTGATGCAGCTCGACGTTCGCGCGTTCTGCGTGGTCGAGCGCCTCGGCCACCAGCTCGGATGCGGGTTGCGCGGTGCTCTGGAGCGCCTGGTGGGCCAGCTTCAGGGTGATGATCGTGTGGACGAGGCGCTGCTGTGCCCCGTCGTGCAGGTCACGAACGACTCGCCGGCGCTCCTCGTCGGCCGCCGCGACGATCCGCGCGCGCGACGCCGCCAGGTCCGACCGCGCCTGGACGTTCGAGATCGCGGTCCCCACGAGCTCGGTGAACTCCGCCATGCGCTCCTCGGTGTCGGCCGGGAACTTCTCGCGCACCGTCGCGGCGCCCATCGAGCCCCAGAGCGACCCCTCGACCATGATCGGGACCGCGACGGAGCAGCGAATTCGCGTCTGTTGGGTCACCTGGCGCAGGAACCCGGAGGCGTGGCCGTAGTCCTCGACGCGAGCCGCCCGGCCGGTTCGGATCACCCTGGCCAGCACCATGCCCGACTGGAGGTTCAGACGACCGCCGACCGGCAACAGGTCGCTCCCGCTACCGGTGCTGGCGACGATCATCAGCGTCTCGTCAGCCTCGAGCCTCCCGATCATCGTGGCCTCGGCGTCGAACAGCCGCTCCAGCTCCTCGGACACGGCTGTGAAGATTGTCCCCGCGGGCACGCCCGTCACGACCAGCGTCGCGACGCGCCGCAGGGCCGCCTGCTGGTCCGCGAGGCGCTTCAGCTCCGCCTCGGCCTGCCGGCGCTCCGTCACGTCGCGTGCCACCCCGTACATGAGCCGCTCATCGAGATCAGGGGTCGCCGTCCACTCCAGCGTCTTGTAGGAGCCGTCCTTGCGAACGAAACGGTTCTCGAAGGACAACGTGGTCTTTCCCTCACCGATGGCCCCCGCCTCCGCCGCTGTCTTCTCGCGGTCGTCCGGATGGACGAGGTCGAGGTACGGGCGCGTGACGAGTTCTTCCTCGGTGTAGCCGAGAATCTCCTCGGCGGCCGGGTTGACGCGCGTGAAGTGTCCGTCGAAGTCCGCGACCGTGATCAGGTCGGACGAGAGCGTGAAGATGCGGTCGAGCTCGTCCTGCGCCCTGGCCCGCCGGGCCGCGTTGACTCCGAGCGCGGCGGCGAGGGCGGCGAGGACGAGGCCGGCAGCGAGGATGATCCAAGGCAGCACGGCCGCAGCACCGCCGACGGACCCTTCTGGCACCACGATGTCGAATCGCTGCCCCGCCTCCGTGAACGACCTGCTCACGGTTGCAGCGCTCTGATGATTCCCGCTCGGCCTGCCGCCGATCGTGAGCTGCAACGGCCCTGTGCCGGTGACTGCGGCGCGCAGCCACAGCTCCGATACGAACACCAGGACGAACCCCGGCCTGACGAACGCGCCGCTCGGAAGCGGAGCCGACCTCACGAGGAAGAGCCCCGTCGTCCCGTCTCGCAGGGTCGCCAGAGGGGTTGCGCTTGCGTCATCGAGGGCGCTCGCACGAGCCAGCGCCGCAGCCATTCCGGGTGCGTCGCTCAGATCGACTCCGGGCGCCGCCATGGGAGGGATGCCCGAGACCAGCGTCGCCGGCAGATAGGACGACTGCGGTCCGACTGGCGCGATCCTGCCTCGCCGGTCGCGCGTCACGATGCTGTGGCCGGCCCGCCGCTCGTACATGGCACGTTTTGAAGCGGGAACCCGCTCGGCCCACGCGGCGGCCGGAAAGCCGGCCGGGCTGAGCCATCTCGACGCGTTGCTCTCGAACTCCTGGCTCGTGACCCCGCCCCCGGCGGCGTCGACCACGAACCGGCTGAGGCTCTCGGCGAGCGAGGCTCCCTGCTCGACGCGCCCGCGGATCTGCGCGGCTGCCACCTCGGCGGCGCGCTCGGAATCGCGTCGGGCGCCGCGCTCGCCGAGGAGGCGGGCGCCGAAGAAGCCGGCGAGAGTCAGCCCGACGATCAACGCTAGTGGTGCGATCTGCCGTACCCGCACGCCAACGATTCTGCTCTCTCGGTGGCGACTGCGCTAGCGTGACAATCACCCTATTGAGAGGGTCCTGTCCATTCGATGACGGATCAGTCGAATGCTCCATTCACCGGCGGTTTGCACCGTCGCGTGACCCGGAAGTCGTTCCTGAAGTCCGCGGCCGGAGTCGTCGTGGCGGCACCGTTCGGGGGAGCGTTGATCGCTGCTTGCGGCCACGACGGTGGTGGAGCCGCAGGCTCGAATCAGTTGCTCGTCGCGGCAGCGACGACCCCTCCGAGTCTCGACTGGGAGCTCGTGTTCGGCAGGGAGGTCTACGACCACGTCTTCAACCTGAACGATCGTCTGACCCGCTGGAAGCAGGTTCCCGCGCCTGACGAGAGGGGCGGCTTGGACCTCGCCTGGCAGGCCGGGAACTTCGAGGACATCACCGAGCCGCGCATGGCCGAGGGCTGGGAGGTCACCAACGGCGGGAGGACCTACACCTTCTCGCTGCGGAAGGGCTGGCCAAGCCACGCGG
>JAWVFZ010000045.1:0-7256 GCA_033855555.1 Solirubrobacteraceae bacterium | reverse complement strand
GGCGCACGCGGCTGTGGCCGGGCCTCAGGGAGGCGTTCCCGCCCATCGACGATCCGTCGTCGATCTCGCTGAAGGACCTCGAGGAGCGGATGCTGTTCGCCGAGGCGCTCGAGACGGTCAAGTGCCTCGACGAGGGCGTCATCGAGTCGGTCGCCGACGCGAACATCGGCTCGATCATGGGCATCGGCTTCCCCGGCTGGTCGGGCGGCGTGCTGCAGTACATCAACGGATACGCCGGCGGGCTTCCCGGCTTCGTCGCCCGCGCGCGCGAGCTCGCGGAGACCTACGGCGAGCGCTTCACGCCTCCGGCCTCGCTGGTCGAGAGGGCCGAGCGCGGCGAGATCTATACCGATGACCAGGCGTTGATCACGGCCTGACATCACCGCCACGAGCGCCTTGCCTTCCCTCCCGCGTGGGGCGTAGCGTCGCCCTCACGCGGTCCAGCTTTCGGACACTCGATCCAAAGGAGTTTCGTGTCCAGATTGAGCAGAGGGACCGCGCTCGGCGCCGTCGGGGTTATGGCGCTCGTGCCCGCCGGGATGGCGAACGCGGCCACGAAGACGGTGGACATGGGCGTCCCCGTCTCCGCGCAGAAGCAGATCGGCGAGAAGCTCGGCGGCGACGTCAACGACTACTTCCCGCACGCAATCACCATTCACGCAGGCGACTCGGTCAAGTTCGCGCCCGTCGCATTCCACACCGTGGAGTTCCCCAAGAGAGGAGCCGGTGCGACGACCCTGTTCGCGCCGATCGGTCAGAAGGTGACCGAGAACGATCCGGCCGGCGCCCCGTACTGGTTCAGCGGCCTGGACGCGATCAACTTCTCGCCCGTGTTCGGCAAGTCGAGCTTCGGCAAGAAGTTCACCTACACCGGCAAGATCGGAATCAACACGGGAGTGCCAACGGGCTCCAGGCAGAAGCCGATGACAGTGAAGTTCCCCAAGGCGGGCTCGTTCACGTACTTCTGCAACGTGCACCCGGGCATGAAGGGCACCGTCAGGGTCGTGGCCAAGCCCAGGACGATCCCGACGGCCAAGCAGGACAAGAAGACGGTCGCGGCGCAGGTGCGGCGCTCCATCAACGAGGTAACAGCCCTCGGGAAGACCACCGCCCCCGCCGGAACGGTCGTCGTTGGGCCCGCCGGGCCGCACGGGTCAGAGGTCTTCTCGTTCGTCCCGGCGGCGACGACCGTCCCGGTCGGGACGACGCTGACCTATGCGATGCCGACACGCTCGTGGGATATCCACACGGCGTCCTTCGGCCCGGACAACCCGGAGACTCCCACTCCCACGGGCTACCTCGGCACGCTGGTCGCCTCGCTCAACACCCCGGTCATCGACCAGGCCGTCGTCTATCCGAGCGATCCGCCCCCAGGGCCGACGTCCGTGACCCAGACGTCGCACGGCGTCGGCTTCTGGAACACCGGGATCATGGACACCTCGAGCAGGACGACGCTGCCGTCGTCGGGCTCGGTGACGTTCGCGCAGCCAGGCACGTACAACCTCTACTGCCTGATCCACCCGTTCATGCACCAGGTGGTGACCGTCACCGGATGAGTACACCCTGACGGGAGGGCGGGCGCGGCGGCGGTTTCCGCGCCCGCCTTTCCCGACTTGCCTTGACCCCTGCGATCGGGTTACGGTCGCTCGGACTTGGTCCAGTTCGGGCACTCGATCCAAAGGAGTTTTGTGTCCAGATTCAGCACAGGGGCGGCAGTCGTGGCCGTCGGATTGGTGGCGCTCTTGCCTGCCGGGATGGCACAGGCAGCCACGAAGACGGTCAACATGGGTATCCCGCCCGCCAGCCAGAGGGCTTTCCAGGACTCGTTCGCAGACGTCAACGCGTTCTTCCCGAGCGCGATCACGGTCCACCGCGGCGACAAGGTCAAGTTCCTGGCCGTCGGCTTCCACAACCTGGATCTCCCGGCGAAGGGCGGTGCGACGACGCCGTTCGCCGGCCCCTCGGGACAGACGATCGCCGGCGCCAACGACGCGGCCGGCAACCCCTACTGGTTCAACGGCCAGCCCGACCTCGAGTTCACGCCGTCGCTGACGCAGCTGGCGTGGGGCAAGAGCTTCACGTACAACGGCAAGAACGGGGTTCAGTCCGGCCTCCCGTTTGGGGAGAACCTCAAGCCGGTGACGGTGAAGTTCTCGAAGACCGGGACGTTCACGTACTACTGCGACGTCCATGCCGGCATGAAGGCCAAGGTGCACGTGGTCGCCCCGCGGGCCAAGGCGCCATCGGCCAAGTCCGACGCCAAGGCGGTCAAGAAGCAGGTTGCCGCCGCCCTCAAGACGGCCAAGTCCCTGCTGAAGCCGAAGGTGGCCAACGACACCGTGCTCGTCGGCAACAGCGGCAAGGGTGGCGTGGAGGTCTTCGCGATGTTCCCGGCGACCAAGGCCGTCGCCGTGGGGACGACGCTGAACTTCGTCATGTCGGCCAAGAGCATCGACGTCCACACGGCAACGACCGGTCCGGGCGATCCCGAGAAGGAGCCGACGTCCTTCCTGGGCAAGATGGCCAACTCGATCGGCGGGCAGCCGCCGTTCGACCAAGCCGGGATCTACCCCTCCGACCCCCCGGGGACGGTGGCGTCGCTGACGCCGACCAGCCACGGCAACGGGTTCTGGGGCACCGGCTTCATGGACACCGCGTCCGCGAGTCCGTTGCCGTCGAGTGGGAAGGTGACGTTCGCCCAGGCAGGCACGTACAACTTCTACTGCCTGATCCACCCGTTCATGAAGACGACGGTGACGGCCAGTTGAACGTGAAGGCCACAGTCTGTGTGGCCCTGGCAGGGGCGGCGGCTTGTGCCGCCGCCCCTGTTGCATCTGGAGCCACCCGCGACGTCTGGGTGGCAGCCGTGCCGGTCACGTGGAACCAGGTTCCCAACCAGCGCGACGCGATCATGAACATGGCGATCGACCCCAAGGACTCGGTGTTCGGGACGACGGTCTACCGCCGCTACACCAAGGGCTGGAAGCACGCGCAGCGCAATGTGCCCGCCGGCTCCTCCAACCAGGACCTCATCCCGGGCCCGCTGATCCACGCGCGCGTGGGCGACCGGCTGCGCATCCATTTCAAGAACCTCGACTTCGCCCACGCCCAGCCGCACTCGATGCACTTCCATGGCGTGACCTATCGCCCGAGCTCCGACGGCGCGTACATACCCGGCGTCTCCGGCAGGGACGCGAACGTCAAGCCCGGCCAGGCCTGGACCTACCGCCTGACCGCGGGCGCCAACTCAGCCGGCGTCTGGCCCTACCACGACCACTCGCCCTCGATGCACGACTCGATCGACGGCGGGATGTACGGGATGCTCTCGATCTTCGGCCGCCACGAGCGCGCGCCCGACCGCGAGTTCCAGGTCGTCTTCGCCGAGCAGGGCGAGTTCCAGACGATCGACGGCCGCGCCTTCGTCGGCAACACGCCGGTGTTCCGCAGCCGCGTCGGCCAGCTCATCCAGTGGGACGTGATGGCGATGGGCTCCGAGCACCACACCTTCCACGTCCACGGCCACCGCTGGACGATCGGCGGCACCGCGCGCGACACCCAGAACGTCGGGCCCGCCGAGTCCTTCCGCATCCGCTGGCGCGAAAGGGACCCGGGCACATGGCTGTACCACTGCCACGTGGAATCCCACATGGCGGCAGGCATGATCGGCATCTACAAGGTGAGCCGTCGATGAGGCGCGCAGCGCTGCTTGCGATCGTCGCTCTCGCTGTGCTTCCTGCGGCCACCCGCGCCCAGCACGACCACAGCGGCGCCACCGCGGCCGCGGACAGCGACCCGATGGTCTCGATCGGCTTCGACGCGTTCTCGCCGCTCATGGTCGACGTCCTCACCGGCGACACCGTCAACTGGCCCAACGACTCCGCGCGCCCGCACACCGTCACCGCCGACGACGGCTCGTTCGACTCGGGCCGGATCGTCGTGCGCAGCTCGTTCGCGCGGCGCTTCGACGCTGCGGGCACGTACCCCTATCACTGCACGCTGCACCCGGGGATGAGGGGCGAGATCGACGTGCACGACCTGCTGCTGACGAACCCCGTCGCTCCCGCCGGCCCCAACCGGCCGTATCCGATCAGCGGGCGCTCGGCGCTGGGCTCGGGGACGCAGGTCGCGATCGAGGCCGACACCGGCTCCGGCTTCGCCAAGGTCGCGACCGCGAGCGTCGGGGCCGACGGGACCTTCGCGGTATCGGTGATCCCGAAGACGACGTCGGCGTTCCGGGCCGTCGCGGGAACCACCGCGAGCCCGCCGGTGCAGCTGATCGTCCTCGACCACTCGATCAAGACCGACGCGCGCCGGCTCAAGGGTCATCGCCTCAAAGTCGAGGCGACCGTGGCGCCCGCCGCGCCCGGCTCCATGGTGGTCCTCCAGCTGCACCTCAAGGACCGCTTCGGCTGGTGGCCCGTTCAGATGGCCACACTGGACGCCCGGTCGCATGCGCGCTTCATCGTCCGCCAGCGCGCGCGTGTGCCCGCACGCGTGGTGCTGACGCTGCCCGACGGCGCGACGATCCTCGCGACGAGCGCCACGAAGCAGCGGTACTAGATCGGGACGGGCTCTTGCCCGTGCGCCTGGTCCGCGGCGCCCACCCGCCGCACCCGCGCCTCCTCGCGCAACAACAGCAGCGCGGGGATGAGGGCGAGCAGCGAAGCGCCGACGACCCACCAGAACGTCAGCGAGAACGCGTCGGCGAGCGCCGCGCTCCCGCCGCCCTGGCCGCCGCGATCCCGGATCGCGTTCTCCAGGATCACCGTGAAGACCGCCACGCCCAGCGAACCGCCGACCCGCTGGAGCACGTTGAGCATCGGCGTCGCGCGCGGCACTTGCGAGCGCTCGAGCGTCGAGTACGCCGCGGCCATCGCCGGCATCATCGAGCCGCCCAGGCCGAACCCCCGGAAGACCAGCCCGGCGGCCAGAAGCCAATACGACGTGTGCGCGTCGACGGTGGCGAAGGCGACGGTGCCCAGCGCGATGCAGAGGAGGCCGACCGGGATCACGCGCCCACCGCCGTAGCGGTCGGTCATCCGCCCGGCGATGTTCATCCCGAGCGCCGCCCCGAGCCCCTGCGGGACGATCAACAGCCCCGACTTGAACGGGCTCTCACCGCGCGCCAGCTGGTAGTAGAGCGGCAGCAGGATCATCGACCCGAACAGCGCCACGCCGATCAGGAACGTCGTCGCGGCGGCCGCGCTGAAGCCGCGTGACTTCAGCAGGCGCACTTCCACCAGCGGATAGCGGGTCCGCAGCGCGTGGCGGACGCCCAGCGCGACCCCCAGCGTGCCGAGCGCCAGCGGCAGCCAGGCGACGGTCACCGCGAGCGTGCGGTGCTGGCCGAACTCGCTGAGCCCGAACACGATCGCGGCGACGCCGGGCGAGAGCAGCAGCAGGCCGCGCCAGTCGAGCACTGGCGCGGCGTCGCCTGACGTCCCGGCGGCGCGCTCGGTAGGGAGCAGCCGCGCGGCGAGCACCAACCCCACGATGCCGACCGGGACGTTGACGTAGAAGATCCAGCGCCAGCTGAGGTTGTCGACGAGGAAGCCGCCGATCACTGGCCCGATCACCGGTGCGAGCAGCATCGGCACGCCGACCACGCTCATCGTTCGGCCCATCCGCTGCGGCCCGGCGGCCTGCGCGAGGGTGATCATCCCGACTGGCATGATCATGCCGCCGGCGAAGCCCTGGAGCACGCGAAAGCCGATCAGCACCTCGGCCGACCAGGCGAGCCCGCAGAGCGCGCTCGTCAGGACAAATGCGGTCACGACGGTCATCCAGACGCGGCGCGGGCCGAAGCGCTCGGCGGCCCAGCCCGTCAGCGGGATCACGGACGCCAGCGCGAGCAGGTAGCCCGTCGAGACCCACTGGATCGTCGCCAGCGAGGCGCCGAGCTCGGTACTCAGCGTCTGCAGCGCGACGTTGACGATCGTCGTGTCGAGGATCGACATGATCGCCCCGACGATCACGACGATCGCGATCGGCCGCACGTCGGCGGGGAGCGAAGAGCCTGGGCGTCTTGGGCGACTCAAGGCCATCCCCGCAGTCTGCCCAACTGCGCTCTCTGCCAAGCTGCGCGCCCACATGACCGCCCCCACGTTTGACCTTCAGTCGCATTCCACCCGGTCCGACGGCGGGCTTGAGCCGGCCGAGGTCGTCGCCCGAGCGGCGGCCGAGGGCGTCGAGCTGCTGGCGCTCAGCGACCACGACACGGTCGAAGGCGTTGCCGACGCGCTGGAGGCCGGCCGCGCCCACGGGGTCAAGGTCGTCCCGGCCACCGAGCTGTCCTCGATCGACGGCGACCGCGAGGACCTGCACGTCCTCGGCTATCTCGTCGACCACGCGGACGCCGACTTCCTCGCAGCGCTGGAGGGCTTTCGCGCCGACCGCGAGGCCCGCGCGGTGCGGATGATGGACGCGCTGCGCGAGCTTGGCTTCGAGCTCGACACGAGCGCGATCGACGCACGCCGCGCCGCCGGCGAGCCGGTCGGGCGCCCCCACATCGCCAAGGCCGCGTTCGGCCATCCGGCCAACGCGGCGCGCATCGCTGACGAGGGGCTCGAGGACTTCAGCGCGCTGCTGGTCGCCTACCTGATCGACGGCACGCCTGCGTTCCGGCGGCGCACGACGCCGACGATCGCGCAGGCCATCGAGGTCATCCACGCCGCGGGCGGCGTCGCCGTGTGGGCACACCCCTTCTGGGACCTGGAAGCGCCCGAGCAGGTCGTCGATGCGATCGACCGCTTCGCTGCGATGGGGCTCGACGGCGTCGAGGCGTTCTACGTGACGCACACCGAGGAGCAGACGCGCCTGGCCTACGACGAGTGCATGAGACGCGGCCTGCTGACGACCGGCAGCGCCGACTTCCACGCGCCAGACCACCGGCTGTTCAGCCGCTTCCGCGCATTCGAGCTACATGGCCTTCACCCGAATCTCGGGCCGATCGCTTAGGCTGCGGCGCGCTCCATGGACACCCTCCACGCCATCGTCCTCGGCATCGTCCAGGGGCTCACCGAGTTTTTGCCGATCTCCAGCACCGCGCACCTGCGCATCGTGCCCGCCTTCCTCGGCTGGAGCGACCCCGGCGCAGCGTTCACGGCGGTCGTGCAGCTCGGGACGATGGCAGCGGTGCTGCTGTTCTTCCGCGCCGACCTGTTGCGGATCGCCAGGGCCACGATCGGCTCTCTACAGGACCGGTCGTTGTGGCACACCCCCGACCGCAGCGCCCGCGAGGGCTGGTACATCGTGCT